>JAYTVF010000196.1:0-5900 GCA_043744155.1 Acidimicrobiia bacterium
GAGCTCTGCTCACTCGACGTTGCTGGCATCGACCTGGTGGCGGCGCATCTGTCGGTGTGGGGCAAAGGTGCGAAGCAGCGTCGAGTCCCCTTGGGCGAGCCCGCCGTGGTGGCAGTTCGTGCCTGGCTCGATCGCGGCAGACCTCTTCTGGCTGCAGGCGAGGGTCCCGACGTTCTTGCCGCATTCTTCAACCAACGTCAGAACCGGCTCAGTCCTCGCGACGTCCGGCGGATTCTTGACAAAAGATCAGCCAATCCAACGCACCCCCATGCGCTCCGACATAGTTTCGCGACTCATCTTCTCGACGGCGGTGCCGATCTACGTATCGTGCAAGAACTGCTTGGTCACGCCGACGTCGCCACGACGCAGATCTATACGCACGTCAGCAAGGAACGGCTTCGAGCCGTCTACAAACAAGCGCATCCGCGGGCGTAGGATCGTGGTCGACGCAGTTGCCCCGGCGGGGGATGACCTATGGGTGACCTTCAAGGCCGCGACCGATGCCCAGTCGGCCCGTGAACTGCGAGATCAACTCATTCTCGTGTACTCGCCCCTCGTAAAGTACGTCGCTGGCCGAGTGGCTGCTGGTCTTCCGAACTCGATCGACTCGGCTGATCTGGTGAGCTACGGAGTGTTCGGCCTGATCGACGCGATAGAGAAGTTCGATCCGACGCGAGGCTTGAAGTTCGAGAGCTACGCCATGGCTCGCATCCGGGGTGCCATCGTTGATGAGTTGCGCTCCCTCGACTGGGTGCCGCGCACGCTGCGGGCTAAGGCAAGAGAAATCGAACGGGCCTACCAACATCTCGAGGCATCACTGCATCGTGCCCCCACCGATAGCGAGTTGGCCGACGCCATCCGCGTTACCGTGGCGCAGCTCCATACATCGCTGAGTCGCCTCTCCTACAGCGGCGTCACCACCCTCGACGGCATGATGGACGATGAACGCACCACGCTGGGGGATGCACTCACCGACCGTCGAGCCCGCCCCGGTGACGGGTTACTGCACGACGAAGATCAACGGAACCTGCAGATGTCCATTCGCGCCCTGCCCAACCGAGAGCGCCAAGTTTTGACTCTGTACTACTTCGAGGACCTGAACATGGCCGACATCGGCCAGGTCCTCGGTGTCTCGGAAAGTCGGATCTGTCAGATACACGCCAAGGCCGTGTTACATCTGCGCGCTCGGTACGCCAGCGCCGACGCCGACATCGACTGACAGGTTCGCATCTCGTCGGCCCGCCCGACCTCTCGATATGCATTCAGGAGGGCGTTGATGCTCCCTACTTTCCTGTCCATTGTGCTGGTCGCCCAGTCGGCGTTCGCGTCGCCGTTGGTCATCGTGTCGCCCAGGTTTCGTCCGCCCGTAACAGCGATAATCTTCGACCACTTCCGGCCACCGCCCTGTGCGTGGTGCGCCGGGAATCGGGGAATCGACTACGCGGTCAGCCCGGGCACGCCCGTGATGGCGGCCGGGTCCGGTCTGGTCGAATTTGCCGGAACGGTCGGTCGAGACCTGTTTGTCGTCGTGGCTCACCCCGACGGGCTTCGCACCACCTACGCCTTCCTTTCCGAGGTGAGAGTTTCACGAGGTCAACCTGTCGGGACCACCGACGTGGTGGGCCTATCAGGAGCTGATCTCCACTTCGGCGTGCGGCGCGGCGCGACCTATCTCGACCCAGAGCCCTTCTTGATGGCGCGGCACATGCGGGCGCGGCTGGTCGCCTGACTGCTCGATCCGCTACCATGCTTCGTCGGTAACCGTCCTGGTTGCCACGAAACACGCGGCTGGTTCTCTGCGGTCATCCCGATGGATGCCCGGCCGGCCGTACCTCGAAACCGCAGAAGAAAGTAGATCGTCATGACTGCTGTAATCACGATGCGCCAGCTGCTGGATGCAGGCGTCCATTTTGGTCATCAGACCCGCCGCTGGAACCCAAAGATGAAGCGTTTCATCTACGGCGAGCGTTCTGGCATTTACATCATTGATCTCAACCAGACGCTGACCCGTATCGAGACCGCGTACACCTATGTGCGCGACATGGTCGCTGGCGGCGGCACGATTTTGTTCATCGGCACGAAGAAGCAGGCCCAGGACCCGATCCAGAGCTACGCCGAGAAGTGCGGTATGCCCTACATCAATGAGCGCTGGCTCGGTGGCATGCTCACCAACTTCGAGACCATGGCCAAGCGCGTCGAGAAGATGAAGGAATACGAGCGCATGAAGCTGTCGGGCGAGTTCGACGCCATGCCCAAGAAGGAAGCTCTGCTGCTTTCCCGTGAGCTCGAGAAGCTGCAGCGCAACCTGGGCGGCATCCGACATATGACCAAGCGTCCTGACGCCGTGTTCGTGCTCGACACCAAAAAGGAACACATCGGCGTCACCGAGGCCAACAAGCTCGGGATCCCCGTCGTTGCCGTCGTCGACACCAACTGTGACCCGGATTTGTGCCAATACGTGATTCCGGGCAACGACGACGCCATCCGCGCCGGAACGCTGATGTGCCGAGTGATTTCAGACGCGGTCGAAGAAGGTCGCTTCATTGCCACCAAGCGCAATCCGCAGGCCGTTGTGCCGAGTCGCACCCCCGAGCAAGAGGCTGCCATTGCCGCGGCTCAGGCTGAAGCGCGTCGTCAAGCCCAGCAGGCAGCCGCCGAGCGTGATGCCCGTATGGCCGCCCCGGCCGCGCCGCAAGCCGCCACCGCTTCTCTCGAAGAAGTGCCAGCCGTTGCAGAAGTGCCAGCCGTCGCAGAAGTGCCAGCCGTCGCAGAAGCTGCCCTGGCCGTGCAAGACACCCCCACAACCACGGAGTAAGAGATATGTCGTTCACCGCGAAAGATGTTGCAGCGCTGCGCGCCGCCACTGCTGTTGGCATGATGGATTGCAAGAAAGCCCTTGAGGCCTGCGATGGAGACATCGACAAGGCCATGCAGTACCTGCGTGAGAAAGGGCTCACCAAAGCCGCCGAGCGTGCTGATCGTGAGAACAACCAAGGGTGTGTGGCCCTGGTTCTCGACGGCAGCGTCGGCGCCATGGTGCAGATCAAGTGTGAGACCGACTTTGTCGCTGCATCAGACGGCTTTAAGGGCTTGGCCCAGGCCATGGCGGCCGTGGTCGCGGCGAAGGGCGAATCGGCCATCGGCGAGAAGCAGGCCGAGCTTGACAACCTGAAGATCACACTGAAAGAGAACATCGAACTGGGGCGCGTCGTGCGGTTCCAGGCCGCCGAGGGCAATCTGCTCGACCACTACCTGCATATGCAAGGCGGTCGAGGGGTCAATGGCGTGCTGGTCGAGGTTTCTGGCGCTGATCAGGAAAAGGCCCATGATGTGGCCGTCCACGTCGGCTTCACCAAACCAAAGTATCTGCAACGCGACGAGGTCAGTGACGAGATCATTTCCGCTGAACGAGCCACCCTCGAAGCAATCACTCGTAACGAGGGCAAGCCCGAGGCCGCGATTCCCAAGATCGTCGAAGGTCGCATGGGTGGCTTCTACAAGGATAACTGCCTCGTTGAGCAGGCTTTTGTCAAGGACGAGAAGCAGACTATCGCCCAGTACGTGGCGCCGGGTGCCGTTGTGCGGTTCTCACAGATCCTCATCGGCTGATGTCTTCGGCCTCGCCTCGATGGAAGCGCATCGTCTTCAAACCATCGGGCGAGGCCCTAGCCGGCCCGGCAGGCAGCGGTATCGATGGGGAGACCCTTCGCCAGACTGCTCTTGAAATCAAAGATATCCGCGAAACGCTTGATGTCGACGTTGCCGTTGTAGTGGGTGGTGGAAACTTCTGGCGAGGTCGCACAGGGGCGCTTGGAGGCATGGATCCCACCCAATCAGATCACATTGGTATGCTTGGCACCGTCATGAATGCGCTGGCGCTGCAGGACGCCCTTGAGCGCGTGGGCCAGGTCACTCGTGTGCAAAGTGCGATCGAGATGCCACGTATCGCCGAACCATATATCCGGCGTCGAGCTATGCGTCATCTCGAAAAAGGACGGGTTGTTATTTTTGCCGCCGGAACCGGCAACCCGTTCTTCACCACCGATACCGCCGCCGCATTGCGCGCCGCGGAGATTGATGCCGATGCTCTACTGAAGGGCACCCATTCCGGCGTAGACGGTGTGTATTCCGCCGACCCGCGCGTCGATCCGTCTGCGACTCGATACGACGAGGTGACCTACCTCGAGGTGATGACCAAGAACCTCAAGGTCATGGATGCAACCGCCATCGCCTTCTGTCGGGACAACAAGATTCCGATCGTGGTGTTCGATATGACCGCTCCGGGTGCGCTCAAGGCCATTCTGCAAGGCAATAATGTCGGAACGATCGTCCGAGATCCCGAAAAGTAGTGAACATCCCGATGTTGCCCGTCTGACCTGGGTACGCTCTTGTCGTGATTGAAGATCAACTTCTTGAAGCCATGGAAAAGATGGCCAAGGCGGTCGAGCACACTCAGGTGCTGTTCACGACGGTGCGCACCGGGCGCGCCACTCCAGCCTTGGTCGAACGCCTGCTCGTCAACTACTACGGCAGCGATGTCCCGTTGCAGCAGCTCGCCGGTTTCAGTGTGCCCGAGGCGCGCCAACTCGTGGTGAAGCCGCACGATCGCAGCGCACTGAACGCCATCGAAAAGGCTATTCGTGACTCCGATTTGGGCCTGTCACCGTCGAATGATGGCATCGTCATTCGTCTCAACGTGCCTGCTCTCACCGAAGAACGTCGAAAGCAATACGCCAAGATAGCCAAGAATATGGCCGAAGATGGTCGGATCGCTGTGCGAAATGTTCGCAGAGATGGGCGCAAGCACCTTGAAGCAGCTGAGAAAAAGCACGAGATCTCGGCCGACGAACTCGAACGAGCCGAAAAAGAGTTGGAAAAAATCACGCACGATCACATTGAAGAGATTGAAAAGGCGTTTGTTCGCAAGGAGCAAGAACTCCTCGAAGTCTGAGGGTTCGGCGCAAGAGCGCCCGCGACGTCTTTGCCTAGGGAAGGATCAACGATGACGGACGAGCACGGCAAGAACATCTGGAGAGCAGTACCGCGAGCCGATGGCGAGTTCGACGCGCCTCCATCGCAGCCGACAGAAGCGGTCCCCATGCTGGAGGAGCCTTTGCTTCGGTTCAGCGCCGACGACGGCCTGCTGCCGCACTGGACCGAACCGCCGACCGGTCAGATGCCTGCCATCTTGGCCGATGATCTCTCACCCAAGAGCGATTCATTAGCCGCATGGTCGGGTTTCGGTGCGCAGGCTCCCGTGTGGCGCGACGACCGCTCCGCCGCCGCAGCGCCCGTCGACACCGATTTCTCGTATCTCGACAGTGGCAGCCGTCCCGGCGCCCTCGATGAGTCCGGTCTCGGCAGCGCGGATCCATTTCTTGACGATTTCGACGACGAGCCAGTTCCCGCCGCCGTCCCCCCTGAGCCGGTAGCGCCGTTTGGTCGTGGGCAAAAGGCCGTCCCGAAGCCAGCCTCAGCTCGCGGGGCTAAGCGCGTCGGCGCTGTCACCATACCGCCCGCAGCCGGGTCGCAACCGAGCGTGAAGAAGCCGGCCGAACCCAAACGCCCGGCTCGGGTCGAGGCCATTCGTACTCAGGTGCCAAAATCTGCTCCCGCTGGCCGAAACATGGGTGCTGCGGTAGCCGTAGGTGCTGCGCTTATCGTGGTGTTCGCCATTGCGTCCAAGCTTGGGCCCGGCTATGTCATGGCGCTCATCGTGGCGGTGCTGACTTTTGCAGCCATCGAGTTCTACGACACGGTTCGTCGCCAGGGGTACCAGCCAGCCCAACTGTTGGGCATCGTCACCGTGGCTGCCCTGCCGCTGGCTGCGTACTGGCGTGGGTCCGACGGCATCATTGTGGTGCTGTTCCTTGTCATGGTCGCGACACTGGTTTCGTTCA
>JAYTVF010000197.1:0-1841 GCA_043744155.1 Acidimicrobiia bacterium
TCACCGAGTACGTGCCATCCCGCTGGATATTGGCCAGAAAGGCATCGTTGGTGTCCTGCAACGCGGCCTGCTCGCCATCCAGGATGTACCCGTTGCCGAGCGATGCCAGCATCGAGGCGACGGCTGGCTTACAGATTTCGCAACCACGGCCGGTGCCGTGGCGGGCGATCAGGTCACGGAATGAACCGATGCGTTGCACTCTGACCAGGTCGAACAGTTCTTGTCGCGACTGGGTGAAATGCTCGCAGAGCGCTGTGGAGACCGTGCGACCGGCCTTCACCATTTCATCGTTCAGAATCTCCTTCACCACCATGGTGCAACTGCCGCAACCGGTGCCAGCCTTGGTGCAGGCTTTCACATCGGACAGTTCGCACAGGTCACCGGTTTTGATTGCATGCACAATCAAACCCTTGGTGACGTTGTGGCACGAACAGATCGTGGCGGCGTCAGGCAACGCCGCCGGGGTCAGCGGATTGGCTCCGCTGGCTATGGCCGGGAGGATGAGCGATTCGAGGGAGCGGGGCGTGGCCATGGTGCCGGCCACCATGGCGGCCAGCGCGGTGAAGGCGGTGACGTCACCCACCAATACCGCGCCGATCACCTTTTTGCCGGCCTTGTCCAGCACGAGCTTTTGGTACTTGCGGGAACGGGGGTCGGCGTAGATCAGTTCCTGGGATCCGGGTGTGGCACCGTGGGCATCGCCTATGCTCGCCACGTCGACACCGATCAGCTTGAGCTTGGTGGAGGTGTCGGCGCCCTCGAACCGTGTCGTTCCACCTGCAAGTACATCGGCAGCCACCTCGGCCATCAGGTAGCCGGGGGCGACCAGGCCGTAGACCTTGCCGGCATGGCAGGCGACTTCGCCGATGGCCAAGATGCTCGGCTCGGAGGTGCAGCACCGGTCATCGATAGCGACACCACCCCGCTCGCCCATGGTGAGACCGGCTTCTCGGGCTAGCTCATCCCGGGGGCGGATGCCGGCCGAGAACAGCACGAGGTCGGCGTCCAAGCTGGAGCCGTCTGCGAACGTCAGGCCGGTGGTGACGCCCCGGTCAGGGGAGACGTTTACGGCTGCAGCGGCCTTGGCGCAGTGAACGGTGATGTCGAGGGCTTCGATCTCTTTCCGCAACAAGGCCGAGCCGCCCTCATCGAGCTGCGCTGGCATCAGGCGGGGTGCGAACTCCACGACATGGGTGATAAGGCCGAGTAACCGGAGCGCGTTCGCGGCTTCCAAGCCCAGCAAGCCGCCACCCACCACCGCCCCGGTACGGCAGCCGGCTGCGTACTCGGCAATTGCTTCCAAGTCATCGATGGTGCGGTAGACGAATGTGCCCGGGGCATCATGCCCACTGATGGGCGGCACGAACGGCTTGGACCCGGTAGCCAGCACCAGGTGGTCGTACGGCACGACCTCCCCGGCATCGGTGATGACTGTCTTGCCAGCCCGGTCGATCGAGGTTGCCCGAGCGCCTAGGGTGAGCGTGATGTCGTGAGCGGCCAGCCAGCCGGCGGGGGTGAGGGAGAGCTCCTCGGCCGTGGTGCCGTCGAAGAACGCGCTGAGGTGCACACGGTCGTAGGCCGCACGCGGCTCCTCGCCGATGACGACCAGTCGATGGGTCTCATGCACCCCGCGGCTGACCGCAGATTCAAGGAATCGCTGACTCACCATGCCATGACCAATCACCACAACGGTCGGTCGGACGGCGGCGAAGGCAGAAGGGCTCGTCATACCGACCACGGTACGGTCCTGCCGCTTCCGCCCGATTTCACCCAGACCAACAGGTGATTACGCCTCGCTCACCACAGGTTGCGGCGTTCTGTGAACGTGACGATCCGAAGTC
>JAYTVF010000198.1:0-5886 GCA_043744155.1 Acidimicrobiia bacterium
CCGTTGCGACGGTGGCCGGTCACGACGGTGACGGCAGGCGAAACGCCGCGATGAGTCACCGGAATTCCGGCAGCTTCCGGGGCGGCGATCGCCGAGGAGATACCGGGCACCACTTCACAGGCGTAGCCGGCCGCTGCGAGAGCCATGGCTTCTTCTCCCCCGCGTCCGAACACGAACGGGTCGCCTCCCTTTAGGCGCACCACCCGTCGACCGGTGGCGGCCAACCTGATCAGGATCGCATTGATGGCCTCCTGCTTCACCGATTCACCTGGGCGTTTCCCGACGTCGATACACTCGACGTGGCCGCCCACCAGGGCCATCACTTCTGTTCCGACCAGGGCATCGTGCACAACGACGTCAGCCTCAGCCAACAGCCGTGCCGCACGGACGGTGAGCAAATCGGCTGCCCCTGGTCCGGCTCCCACCAGGGCAATACTCACAGAGGCGATTCTTCCATCTGCCGGCTTCGGCGGCGAACCACAGGCTCGGGCAAAAGCGTGACGATGGTCTCGGTGCCGATGCGATGGCAATAGTCGCCAAAGCTTTCGTGCTCATGTCGATCCGCCGAGTACTGCCGGAACACGGGCGAAAGCAGACCCGAAAGGTCACCGAGGGCCACGTCGGCCCGAATTCGCTCGCCCAGCCGGTCTCCCCCAGCCGATCCGCCCAGGTAGACATCGTAGGTGGTTTTACCCCGGCCGACGACGCCGATCTCGGCGGTGTACGGGCGAGCGCAACCATTGGGGCAGCCTGTGACGTTCATCCGGATGTCTGCGTCGCCGATACCGGCGCTCGACATCGCACCACCGACACCCGCAACCATGCCAGACAAGGCTCGCTCGGCCTCGCCAAGCGCCTGACCACAGGTCGGCAGAGCCGGACAGGCGATCGACAACCGAGCAAAGGCGGTGATGTCTTTCGCCAACGGCACACCATGGGACCGAAGAATGCGTTCGACCTCGGTCTTGGCAGAGGCAGCTACGCCATTCAAGATGACGTCCTGGCGCGGGGTGATTCGCATCTCGGCGACGTGTTCCGATGCCATGAGTTCGCGCAACGCGGCCCGGAAATTTCCCTCGGCACCGTCGCGAACTCGCCCAGACGGGACGGGCACGCCAAGCGCCCAGGTCTCAGAGTCGTTCTCGAACCAGCCGTGGTGTTCATCGGCGGTGGCCCATGGCAGAGTGGGCTGCGGATTGCCGAGCGAATAGCCCAGACGAGCCTCCACTTCGCTGCGGAACCAGCTCAGGCCTTTTTCGTCGATCAGGTATTTCAGTCGTGCTCGTTGGCGATCAGTGCGATTTCCGTAGTCACGCTGCACGGTGATGACAGCCTGAATGACATCGGTAAGTTGCGATGGGGAGACCCACGCCATTGGAGTGGCGAGTCGCGGGTAAGTATCGTGCTCTCGAGCGTGGCTCATGCCGAGGCCGCCACCAACCAGTACATGCCAACCGGTGAGTTTGCCGGTGGCACCGTCGCAGAGCGTCGGCACAACGCCGACATCTTGGGTGTACACATCGACGCAGTTATCGCCCGGCCAGGCCAAACCGATCTTGAACTTGCGGGGCAGATACACATCGCCGTAGACCGGTTCGGTGTCGACAGGTGTCGGCTCAGCACTGACAGCTTTCTCTCCGTCCACCCAGATCTCCCAGTAGCTGGTCGTGTGCGGGCGAAAACGCGCAACGATGTCGGCCAGGGCCGGTTGCAAAACCGCCTGGCGACCGTCGGGAAGCGGGGCCGGGCACGCCATGGTGTTGCGTACAACATCACCGCATGCGGCCAGGGTGGTGAGCAGGCAGGCATTCACTTCGTGCACCAGATCGTGCAGCGCCGACTTCAGCACGACATGAAACTGCACCCCTTGACGCGTGGTGAGCCGAAGGGAACCGTCGGCCAGGTCCGCGAGCTTGTCAAGCGCTGACCATTGAGCGGGCGTAACCACACCACCGGGCACCGCCGCGCGCACCATGCACGAATAGTCGAGCGGTAGCCGCTTGGCTGCACGGGCGCGCCGCTGATCACGGTCATCTTGCTGGTAGATGCCATGAAACTTGAGCAGCACAATCGAGTCGTGGCCAAAGCCTGTCTCACCGTCGCTCAGTTCGGCCTGGATTGCGCCGCGCAGATGCCTGCTGGCCGCTTTTATGTCCTCGGGAGTACTCATATGTGCAGGCCGCACTCTACCTTGCCTGATCCAGCCCAGCGCCCTGAGCGAGAATCCTCGCCCGGAGCGACCGGTTGCGTGCACGGCCAGCAGCCAATCGAGGGGTAGCCCCGATCGGTGAGCGGGTTCTTGGGAAGTTCTTCCAGGGTTCGGTAGAGCTCCATCTCGTCGTTCGACCATGTCGCCAGCGGATTTACCTTCACCAGCGAGCGAACCGGATCCCACGACAGAATTGGTGCGTTGGCGCGTGTTGGTGCGTCGACGCGCCGTACCCCGGTGAACCAGGCATCGCGACCCCGAAGGGCTCGTGCCAGCGGCTCAACCTTGCGCGCGTTGCAGCACGCCGTCGTGTCGGTCTGCCAGAGGTTGTCGGGCACGATGTGGGGCTCGGGATGCAAAACGATCAGGTCGAGTTGCAGACGTTTGCGCAACTCTTCGGCGAACCACGCCGTTTCGGCGAACAGGTATTGCGTATCGATGAGCACGATTTCGGTGGTCGGAGCGGCCTTGGCAATGAGCGAGACCAGCACCGCGTCTTCGAAGCTGGCGGTGCAGACTGCACCTGGCCCGAAGCGATCGGCAACCCACGAGATGACCTCGAGCGGGTGGGCTGACTCAAACTCGGTCGAGCGCGCCGATAGCTCGCTCAGCGATGGTGGGACGATGGTCATTGCTTCTCCTACGCTGGTCCAAGGATCATGCCTGCGCCGACGGTGGCCATCGAGGCCTCGTCGATCAGGATGAAGCTGCCGGTGGCTCGGTTGGTGCGGTACTCATCGAACATCAGTGGTTGTGTCGTACGTAGGGTGACGCGTCCAATGTCGTTCAGGGACAGTTTTTCGACGCCGGTTTCCTCAGCGAGTGAGCCAACATCCAGCCGATTCGCCACCGTCTTGATGACGGCACGGGCAAGGTTGGTCGTGTGTTTCAGCGTGTATTTCGCTCCAGGCGTCAGCGACGTGGCATCGCTCATCCAGCAGACCAATGCGTCGATATCCTGCCCGACTGTCGGGGGGTGTTCAGTCGGGCAGATCATGTTGCCGCGGCTGACGTCGAGGTCGTCAGTGAGGCGAAGCGTGATCGACATCGGCGCGTTGGCCGCGGGCATTTCGCCGTCCATCGAATCGATCGAGGAGATCGTCGACTGTTTTCCCGATGGCCACACCGTGACGGCGTCACCGGCACGGAACACGCCACTGGCAATGGTTCCAGCCAGCCCGCGATAGTCGTGATACTCCTCGCTATACGGGCGTACGACATATTGCACGGGGAAACGCGGTTGCTCAAGGTGATCATCGTTACCGACCGGTACCGCTTCGAGATGTTGCAGCAATGACGGCCCGGTGTACCAGGGCATGTCAGCGGAGGGTTCAACGACGTTGTCGCCCCGCAAGGCCGATACCGGGATAAAGATGACGTCCTCGAGTTCGAGCGCCTCGGCCAACTCTTGGAATTGTTTGACAACGCCGTCGAAGACCGCCTCGTCGAAGCCGACAAGGTCCATCTTGTTAACGCACACCACGATATGGCGGATACGCAGCAAGCCCGACAACGCGGCATGTCGTCGCGACTGCTCAACGACGCCATTGCGGGCATCTATCAGCACGAGGGCCAGATCTGCGGTCGACGCGCCTGTCACCATGTTGCGGGTGTACTGCTTGTGACCAGGAGTGTCAGCGATGATGAACTTGCGATTCGGTGTGGCGAAGTAGCGATAGGCAACATCAATCGTAATGCCTTGCTCGCGTTCGGCTCGCAGGCCGTCGGTGAGTAGCGCCAGGTTCACGTATTCGGACCCCATTGCGATCGAGGTGCGCTCGACGGCATCGAGTTGGTCTTGGAAGATCGATTTGGTGTCATAGAGCAAGCGGCCGATTAGGGTCGACTTGCCGTCGTCAACCGAGCCTGCGGTGGCAAAGCGAAGGAGATCCACTAGAAATAGCCTTCTTTTTTGCGATCCTCCATGCCCGCCTCGCTGATGCGGTCATCGGCGCGGGTAGCCCCCCGCTCGGTAATACGTGTGGCAGATATCTCGGCGATGACTTTGTCGACCGTGTCGGCGTGCGAATCGACCGCGCCAGTGCAGGAAGCGTCGCCGACGGTGCGGAACCGCACGCGGCGGGTTTCGAGCTCTTCTCCGGGGAGGCGGGTCACCACGTCGGAGTCTGCGATCCACATGTTGTCGCGTGAGAACACCTCACGGTCATGCGCGAAGTAAATCGAGGGCAGTTCGATACCTTCGTCGGCGATGTACTGCCAGATGTCCAGTTCGGTCCAGTTGCTTATCGGGAAGACCCGAATGTGCTCACCACGGCGAATTCGACCGTTGTACAGCGACCACAGTTCGGGTCGCTGATTCTTGGGATCCCACGGACCGAACTCGTCGCGGAAGGAGAAAACCCGCTCCTTGGCGCGAGCCTTGTCCTCGTCACGACGGGCCCCGCCAAAGACAGCGTCGTAGCGGCCCTCTTCGATGGTGCGCAACAGTGTCGTGGTCTGTAGTCGGTTGCGTTGGGCTCGAGGGCCTTTCTCCTCTGCGACCCGGCCAGCGTCGATGTCGTCCTGTACCGAACCTATGACGAGACGCAATCCGAGCTCGTCGACGCGCTTGTTGCGGTACTCGAGCACCTCGGCAAAATTGTGGCCCGTATCGACGTGCACGACCGGGAACGGGATCTTGGCCGGCCAGAACGCCTTCTGGGCCAGATGCAACATGACGATCGAGTCCTTGCCACCCGAAAAGAGCATGGCCGGCCGCTCGAACTCGGCCGCGACCTCGCGAAGGATGTGGATCGACTCGGCTTCGAGCGCTCGTAGCGTCGACAATGGCGGCGTGAGGACGGCTGAGGAGGTCATGCTCCGCAGTCTAGCTAATACCCGACTAATCTGATCAACTTTTACAACAATTAGGTTCTGCCAATGCCGCTCTACCCCGTCATGCTCGATTTGACCGATGTTCGCTGCCTCATCGTCGGTGGTGGCACAGTTGCGGCCCGAAAGGCCACAGAACTCGTCACCTGTGGTGCTGCGGTGACCGTGATTTCGCCAGTGATTTGCCCAGCTTTGCGGGCGCTTCCCGTCGCGCGACTACTTGAACGAAAGCACCAAGCAGGTGACGGCCGCGACTTCCAGTTGATCTTGACGGCCACGGATGACCCGATGGTGAACGCGCTCGTGGCCTCAGAGGCAAGGGCCTGCGGCCAGTGGGTGAACGCCGCCGATGACCCGGAGAATTGCTCGTTCATCCTCCCCGCCCTCATTCGTCGGGGACCGGTCACCATCGCGGTATCTACCGGCGGGGCCAGTCCGTCGCTCGCTGCCTGGCTGCGCGACCGCATCGCCATCAGCGTCGGACCTGAAGTCGGCGACACCGCCGAGACGTTGGCCGCCGAGCGGGCGGCCCTGCACGCCCGGGGCGAAACAACCGAGGGCATTGACTGGCGCACCCGCATCGAAGCCCTACTGGGATCGGCCACTCCGCCGTCGGCCACTCCGCCTTCTGCTACCGCTAACTTTGGGACCTGAAACCCACCACACCCAACGCCGACAAGCGGTCGGCGCGCTACCAGACGCAGCGATGCTACCGAGCACAACGCACCGTCGGGCACAACGCACCGTCGGGCACAACGCACCGTCGGGCACCACGCACCGTCGGAGACGGTACGACGCCTACTTCATCTCTTCGGGCGGGCGTACATTGCGGAATAGTCCCAGAA
>JAYTVF010000199.1:0-5882 GCA_043744155.1 Acidimicrobiia bacterium
GGCCAAGATCGTGACGCCTACGCCGACGCCATCGCAGACTGGGCCCGTCGCGGCAGCGCGAGCTCGTTCGCCATGTCGCCCGATGAGGTGATCGAGGCGTCTCAACCCCGGTCGATTGATCAGTCGCGAGGGGCTGCCCATTTCGAGTTGGCGAACCATTTCTGGCGGGCCGGCGACCGAGACGCAGCTGTTTTCCATTTCAATGAGTGCCATCGCCTGCAGCCCGAGAACTGGACGTACAAGCGCCAGGCCTGGTCGCTGGTCGGCCGGGAAAGGGTCGGCGGCGATGTCGGCGCCTTCCTGCAAAATCCCGTCGCCGGGCACGAGGCCGATTGGCCCTTTATCTCATCCTTCGACGCCGATGTCGCCCAACTCGAACCGGGTCAGTACTACCCCAAAACCATGTAACCGCTCAGAACTCGGCGGCGACAGTGGCCCTATCGTGACGGTCGCCGCCGAGTTGGGTTGAGGTGGGACTTGCCATCACGCGCGTTCCCTTTGACGCCACACGGTCAAGGCACGCTGACCGGAAACAGTGATGGCGCAGCGGCCCGCGGCGATGGTCGCGGCCACCACACATCGTCGGTTTGCCGCTATGAGTGACACCAGGCATCGATCGCTCAAGTCCCGGTCTGGGACAGGTTCTGTTGCTCTCAAGAACCGGGAATCGTGTCCTAGTGATGGCGTCTGGCGGCATGGATTTCGCAGATGGGCCACGGCGGCCCACGTGCGAAAGGTGAACACAAATGCTGCAAAAGAACCAGCGTCGTCGCTGGCGTGCCCTTCCGATTGTCGCTCTGGCTCTGGTCTCGGGCGGCACCGTCTGGACGATCGGGCCAGGCGTGTTCGCCAGCGCGGCGAGTTGCTCGCTCAACTCGTCTTTCGGTCGGATGTTCCCAAGTCTCAGCCCCGCGTCCTGGCCGTTGCCAGACCTGGTGACCCTTGCCGACAAGACCATGGAGGATTCGCACTTCCAGCCGCCGTCGGGTACCCCGAGCGACGAGGTCAGCCACCTGCCAGCCGGCTTCAACTATGCAGGGCAGTTCCTCGACCACGACATCACCCTTGACGCCCGGCCGAACGACCTGCTCACGCCAATTGCGATCAGCGCCCTCAAAAATGGTCGAAGCCCGCAGCTCGACCTCGATTCGCTCTACGGCAACGGACCCTCAGGATCACCGCAGCTCTACGAGTCTGACGGCCTGCACTTCAAGCTCGGTGTATCGCTCTACGGCGCCGAATCCGATCACGGTGCCAGAGACGTGCTGCGTGACAGTTCAGGCGCTGCGGTGCTCGGCGATGGCCGCAACGACGAGAACCAAATCGTGGCCAGCTTGCACTCGATCTTCACTCGCTTCCACAACAAGGTGGTCGATGACCTGAAGCGGCGGAACCCGTCGATGTCGTCGTCAGATGCCTTCGACCAGGCCCGCACCTACGTTCGCAACTCGTACCAGTGGGCGCTACTGACCGACTTCCTTCCGCGCATCGCCGGATCTGACATCACCGATTCGGTCGTGTCTCGGTCATCGAGCGGGTGGTCGACCAACCTGCAGTACTACAACCCGTGCAATGGCACGATGCCCGTTGAGTTCGCCGTGGCGGCCTACCGATTTGGCCATTCGCTGGTTCGTGACGACTATGAGATCAACGCCATCCACAGCAATCTGCCCGTGTTCACCAGTTCGTTCAATGCCAGCGACAGCTTGGTCGGATTTCAGCCGGCGCCCAAGGACCACGCTATTGACTGGAAGTATTTCTTTGAGCTTCGGTCGCAGACCTCGCCCCAGAACGTCTACCAGTTCGACAACTCGTTGGTTCCTGCCCTCAAGAAGCTGCCTGGGCCTGAGGCTGGGACCCAATCGACGGTGTTGGCTACTCGAAACCTGCTTCGCGGTCAGCAGATCGGTCTGCCCACTGGTCAAGACGTTGCTCGGGCGATGGGAGTCACCCCGCTGCGCGACGACCAGATCCTGATCGGTCCTGCACTCGGCTCCTCGAACCACACCACACAGGCCATCACCTCGATCTCGTCGAACTTCGCTGGGAAGTCCCCGTTGTGGACCTACATTCTCGCAGAGGCAGCCTATGAGAATCACAACAAGCAGGTCTCGAACGGTTCGATCCAGACCAACAGCCGTCGCGATCCCGAACGCCTTGGACCGGTCGGTGGACGAATCGTCGCCGAGACCTTTGTCGGCTTGTTGAAGGCAGACCCGACCTCAATTCTGAACAACCCGTCCTGGACGCCGGACAAGCGGTTCATGAGCGAGTATGACAAATTCCGCTTCAGCGATGTCGTGAAGGTTGCGACCGGGCTTTCGCCGGCGCAGTCGCCCCAGGTCAGCCAGACCGACGGCTACATCGACTTCGGCAACGCCTACTGGTTCAACCTTCCGAAATCCACGACCATCTGGGTCAAGAATACGTCGCAGGCTCCGGTGCGATATACCTCGGCTCGCATCACCGGGGCCAATGCCGCAAACTTCACCCTTGGCTGGAATAGCTGCGGCAATACCAGCTGGCTCCCTGGGACGTCATGCTTCGCGACGGTGAACTACTCCGGCAACAGCTCTCCCAAGACGGCGCGGCTTGAGGTGGGGACCGATGGGGTCTCGGGCTTGGCATTCGACCTGAAGGGGAATGCTCCGCAGGCCCTCGTCGGACCGGACGGCACGCCCGGTCCGATAAAGCCGGCCGCACAGCCCATTGGCCTAGTCGGCGGACTCTGGGCGATCTTGACCAACCTGCTCCGCATCTAGCTAGCGCTTCGTCAAACCTGTTGCCGCCCGCCGAACATGGCGGGCGGCAACAGGTTTTGGCGTTCGCATTCCGTCATTGACCCCAGTCGCCATTCAGTTATAATCTATATTATAATGTTACGTCGAAAGGGTATCGATGATGTCCAGTCCCCGGTCGTGTCATCCGGACCGTTCTCGTCCGAGCCCTCGTCGGCGACGTTCGAGGCCGTTTATCGCGTGCACTATCGGGATCTGGTCCGCCTCGCCGCCCGGGTCATCCGAGACACTTCGTCAGCGGAGGAAGTGGTGCAAAGCGTTTTCGAAAATGTCTTCGTTCGCTGGAGCGAACTCGATGGGCTGCCGTGGCTGGTACCGTATCTGCGACGAGCGGTGCTCAACGGCAGTCTCATGCATCTGCGCCGAATACGTCGCCAGCAGCGGCATTCGCAGTACGACATCTTGTCGGATTCCACCGACTTGGGTGAGGGAATGGACCGCACCGATCTCGTCGCCCAGGTTCGACACGCCATGAGAGATTTGCCCGAACGGCAACGGCAGTGCCTCGACGCGAGGTTCGTCGACGGTCTGCGTGAAGGCTCCGTTGCTCGTCAGCTGTCCATCTCCGTCGGGTCCGTGCGCACCCACACCCGCCGGGGTCTGTCCGGCGTTCGCGGCCGCTTCGAGCGAGATACCGCGCACGCCGGGCCCCTTGCTGTCCGGCCACCGGCGCATTCCGGGCCCCTCGCAGTCGGGCCTGTTGCTCACGGTCGGCTCGAGCAAGATACCGCTCGAGCCCAAACCCTTGGAGACCGGCCTGCTGCGCATCGGCCCGGCCGCTGAGAGAGCAGGGACATGTGTTTACGAGCGGGTTCTCGGCGTGAGAGTCTTGGGTCTTGCGACCTAGCTTGAGGGGAGTCCTGGTGCGCAGGATTTTCGGCCGTTCACTGCTCGTGAGTGTTCTCGTCCTGATCTCGCCCGCGGTTGTCGGGGGACCGGCTGGGGCCGCGGTGACTCTCGGCCCGACGGGTAACGCGTTGCAGCCCTCGGTCGAACGGAGCTTTGTGGTGGTAGGGCGAGGCGATGTGCCCGCCGATGCCGCAGCCATACTGTTGAACATCACAGCAGTCGGCAGCGCCGGCGCTGGCTTTCTCACTGCCTATCCGTGCGGTGCCTCTGTTCCGGGTGTCTCCAATCTGAATATGGCGGCCGGTCAGACCGTGCCCAACGCCGTGCTCGTCGCGCCTGGGGTCGGCGGCAAGGTGTGCATCATCAGCTCGGTAGCTGTCGACGTTTTGATTGACGTGTCAGGGTATTTCGCTGGCGGCTCAGATATCCGGCTGCTGGCTCAACCGACACGAGTGCTGGATACACGAGGCGGTCTCGGCGGACCCCTTGGTCCAGTAGCAGCTGGCGGAACGCTGACCCTGGCGCTCACCGACCGCCCGGCGGCCACGACGGCCGCCGTTGTGAACATCACCGTGACCAATCCACACACCGCGGGTTTCGTCACCGTGTTCGCGTGCGATCAATCTCGACCCGTCACCTCCAACCTGAACTTCGCCATCGGCCAGACCGTGGCGAACTTGGTCGTCACCGTGCCAAGCGTTGATAACAAGCTTTGTTTGTACTCCAGCGCCACCACCGATGTGCTCGTCGATTTCCAAGCGTGGCTCGCCACGGATTACTCACCGTTGCCTCGCCCGACTCGGGTGATGTCGACGCGGGACGGCTTGGGGGTTCCTGCCGGCCTGGCGTTGGCGGACCGAATCATTCATTTCCACCTCGACACCAGCGGCCCGGCGAGCGGCGCTCGTTCGGCCGTGCTCACGGCCACGGTAACAGCACCAGCAGGCCCCGGATACCTCACCGTGTTCTCGTGCAGCCACCCCTTGCCGATGACCTCAAACCTCAACTTCGTCACCGGGCAAACCGTCGCCAACACCGTTGTGGTCCCGATCGGGCCCGACGGCGACATCTGTCTGTTCCCCAGCGTCGCGGCGCACATCCTGCTCGACTTGTCGGGCTGGCTCGAGGGCCGCTACCGCTCCTTGGCCGAACCGGTGCGCCTCGCTGACACCCGGGGCTGCCACTTTCTGGTGTACGAGGAAGACGGACCGGCCCTTCAGACGCCGCACGGAGTCTCAACCTCTACGGCCGCCTTTCTCCGAGATCTGGATTCGGGCGGAGAAATGCCGCTGTTCACCAGTTTTCGAGATGATGATGTCGTCAGTACCATGGTGACCTTTACCAGGCCGCTGATCGGCCGTGACTGTTACATCTACAGCACCCGAACATCGACCACGGTCGGGGTAGGTGGCAGCACCAACGTGCAGCGAGCCTTGCTTCGTTTCGCACCGAATACCGGTAGCGGCAAGACTTTGTCGGTTCTCAATCCAAGCCTGCGATCCGATTTCAACGTCATCGGTCTCGATCCGTCGTCTGGTCTGGTTTGGCTTTCCGAAACGCTGGCCACGGGGCAGAGTCGCCTGCTGTCGTTCGACCTTGCTCGCCAAGTAACAAAGCTTGTTGCCACACTGCCCGGCATCGGTTTGGCGGTCAGCGCCGATCTGTCGCGGGTGTTCTACACAGCAGCACTCAACCCGGCGCGTGGGACCCGACGGTTGCTCGAGTTCACACCGGCAACCGGCGCATCACGTGAAGTGGCATCGGGCATCCGTATCCTGAACGGGCCGTTCCCATCTCCCGATGGTCGTACGGCGTTCTTCGGCACGGGCGAAGTCAACGATCTCTTCGTAGACCTGGCCAACGGAGACCAGTTCGGCGTGAACCATTCCGCACCGTCGGGTTGGACCCCCGACAGTGCATGGGCCTTCGGATCGGCCGATCACAAGACGGTGTCGGTCAACCGAAACGGGAGCGCCACCGAGGTGCTATTCGCCGCCCATCCTGCTGCGGTGGCGATTTCGCGGTTTGTCTTCGGCCCCTGACCTGGCGGGTTCAACTCGACGTGAACCACCCGAGCGATGACGCGCGACGCTGGTGCAAGGCGGCGCGAGCGGTCATCCAGATCAGCAGACCGGCCCACAGCAAGGGCAGCCCGCTTCGGGGGCGTGCGAGCGAGATGACACCAAACGGAACGAATAGCGCGGTCGCGACCAGCGCGCTGCGCACCATATGGGC
>JAYTVF010000200.1:0-22454 GCA_043744155.1 Acidimicrobiia bacterium
CTCAAGCTGGGCGTTTGCGGCGAGCACGGTGGCGACCCCGAGTCGATCACCCTGTTCTACGCCGCTGGCCTCGACTACGTGTCGTGCTCGCCGTTCCGCGTCCCGGTTGCTCGTTTGGCCGCGGCTCAGGCAATCATCGGCCAGGCGACATCGAGCACGAAGTAATCCTGCGAGGTGCCGCCCGAGTTCGGCTCGGGCGGCGTAGGGTTTTCCCCGTGCTTGTCATCGCTGCGATCCGTTCGAGCGTGATCCTGTGATGGTTTTGGCCGAGGTTGATCGGCTCAGCCTGCACGTCGGTGGCATGACCTGGCTGGCGGTCGGGCTGATCGTGGTCGCTCTCTTACTGCTCGATCTGTTCGTGCTGAACCGGGAAGCCCACGTGCCGACCTTTGCCGAAGCGGCCCGCCAGGTGGTGTTGTGGGTAGCCGTCGCCGTGGCGTTTGGTGGTTGGGTCTTTCGCCAGTACGGCTCGGAGGCGGGCAGCCTGTGGTTCACGGGCTATCTCGTCGAGCTCTCGCTCAGCGTTGACAATGTGTTCGTGTGGGCTTTGATCCTCACCTATTTCGCCGTGCCCAGAGAGTTTCAGCACCGCGTATTGTTCTGGGGCATCTTCGGCGCCATTGGGCTGCGGGCGGCGTTCGTGTTTCTCGGAGTGGCGTTACTGAATGCCTTCGAACCCCTGCTGATCGTGTTCGGGCTCTTTTTGATCTTCACGGCCTGGAAGCTGATCAGGCAAGACGAGGACGACAGTCTCGAACCCGACCGCAATCCCTTTCTCCGTCTCGTCCGGCGAGTCGTGCCGAGCACGCCCGACTTCCACGGTCAGAAGCTGTTCGTTCGCGAAAATCACAAGCTGCTGGCCACCCCGCTCTTCGCTGTACTCATCCTGGTCGAGACCACCGACGTGCTCTTCGCCGTCGACTCCGTGCCGGCCGTGCTCGGCGTCACCCGCGACCAATTCCTGGTGCTCACTTCCAACGCTTTTGCCATCCTGGGCCTGCGCGCGCTCTATTTTCTGTTGGCTGACATGCATAACAGGTTCGAGTACCTGCAGCAGGGGCTGGCGATCATTCTGGCCTTCGTCGGCCTGAAAATGGTGGTCGAGCAGTGGTTGCCGTTACCGACGTGGTTAAGCCTGGTCGTAATTGTCGCCGTGCTGGCTGCCTCGATCTTGTTGTCGATTCTGCACCCAGGCGTGAGGGAAGAAACCGACTCCCGGTAACCTGTTTCCATGGGGATCGTGGTGGAGGACATCGAGCGTGTACGCGCTGCCGCCAACATCGCCGACGTCATCCAGGGGTATGTGGCGCTTCGTCGCGTCGGACGGAATTGGGTCGGCCTCTGCCCGTTTCACGCCGAAAAGTCTGGCAGCTTCAACGTGCGTGAAGAGACCGCCCGATACCGGTGTTTCGGCTGCCAGGCCAGTGGCGATGTCATCAGCTTCGTGCAGGCAAAGGAGAACGTCGACTTCGTAGGAGCAGTCGAATTCTTGGCGGCTAAAACGGGCATCTCGCTTCGGTATGACACCGGGGGCGAGCAGAAAGAGCGCGGGCATCGCAAGGCCCTCGTCGAGGTGATGGAATCTGCCGCAGCGTGGTACCACCAGCGGTTACTGACCGCTCCAGACGCTCGGGGGGCCCGTGAATACCTTCGTTCGCGAGGTATTTCTGGTGACGTGGCCCGACATTTCCAGATCGGCTGGGCGCCCGATGACTGGGACGCATTGACCCGCGGGCTTGGCAAGGATGGGGCGATGCTGCGCGAGGTCGGCCTTGCATTCTTGAACCGTCGGGAGCGTTTGCAGGACAGCTTCCGGGGTCGAGTGTTGTTTCCGATCCGGAACGAAAACGGGGAGATGGTTGCTTTCGGTGGCCGGATTCTGCCGGGCAGCACCGATCCGGCCAAGTATAAAAACTCGTCCGAGACGGCGATCTATGCCAAGTCGAAGACCCTCTACGGGCTGTCACTCGCCAAGGCCGACATCGTGGCGTCGAACCAGGTGGTGGTGTGTGAGGGCTATACCGATGTCATTGGTTTCCACCGCGCTGGCGTGCTCCGCGCCGTGGCTACCTGCGGCACCGCTCTCACCGAAGAGCACGTGCGTTTACTGAAGCGGTTCGCCTCACGTGTGGTGCTCTCCTTCGATGCTGACGCGGCCGGACAAGGCGCCGCCGAACGGTTCTACGAGTGGGAGCGCAAGTACGACATCGCGGTCAGCGTCGTACATCTTCCTGACGGCATGGATCCGGGTGAGCTGGCAGTGCGAGACCCGGACGCGCTTCGGGCCGCCGTTGATACGGCCGACACCTTTCTCGGGTTCCGTCTGAATCGGGTGCTCAAGGGCACCCGGCTGACCTCGCCCGAGGTGCGGGCCAAGGTGGCCGAGCAGGCAATGGCGGTGCTCAACGAGCATCCTGACGTCAACGTGCGCACGATCTACGCCGGGCAGGTCGCCGCCCATGTCGGTTTGCCCGTGAATCAGTTCGTGACATTGGCGGCTCGGCGGGGGAGTTCCCCCCGAGGAGCACCGATCCGACCGGTTCGTCCAGAAATGAACAAGGAGACGGCTGAAGTGGTGGCGTTGGCGCTGCTTGTGCAGCAGTGGGACGAGATGGCCCCATGGCTTATCGATGAACTCTTCGCCGACGACGCGGCGCTGGCGGCCTTTCGGGCCCTCGCCGCGTCCGACGGCGATGTGAATCGAGCCATCGAATCGGCCGATAGCGATGCTCGCGAGCTGATCGAACGGATAGCGGTACTCGATGTCGAGGCTACTCCCGACATCGAGGCTCGCCATCTGATCGCGGCCGCCGCCCGCCGAAAATTGGATCGACTCGTTCGTTCTGGAGACATTCAAGCCGCAATGGAGGTTATCGAGGTGAAGCATCTCATCGAACGCCTTGAGAAACCCGATCTCGGACCCGCTGCGGCCGATGAGTTGCTATCCTGGCTGGCTCGCGCCGACGAAGACGGGAAGTCGTGATGCCTGAGGTTGCCATTCCGGACCCGCCATTACCGAACATAGATACCGACGAATGGGCCGCGCTTGTTACCAAGGGCCAGAACGTGGGCGTGGTCGAGGCCGACGACATTGCCCACGTACTGCGCAACGTAGAGCTCTCCGAAGAAGTTATCCTCAGGGTGGCTCAGGTGATGGAGGCCCACGGGGTGGGCGTAGATGACACGGTCGATGAGGGTGCGGAAATCCCCGTCGGCGTCGCGGTCGAGCGGGAAGATGAGCGGCCTCCCAAGCGTCGGCGCGGACCTCGAGTCTTTGTCGCCGACCGACCGGTTGAGAGTGGGTCCTCAGATGCGGTGCGTATGTATCTGAAGGAAATCGGTCGGGTGAGCCTGCTCAGTGGTGAAGACGAGCGCGATCTGGCCATCCGATACGAGAGCGGCGTGCTTGCTGCCGCCGAGTTGGCGATGCTCGCCAGCGACGACCCCGCTCGTCGCCGATTGAAGCGACTACTCGGCGATGGAGAAGTGGCCAAGGCTCAACTTATTCAGGCCAACCTGCGTCTCGTCGTCTCTATCGCCAAGCGTTACGTCGGCCGAGGCATGCAATTCCTCGACCTGATCCAGGAGGGCAACCTAGGGCTCATGCGGGCGGTCGAAAAGTTCGACTACACCAAAGGATTCAAATTCTCCACCTACGCCACGTGGTGGATTCGTCAGGCCATCACGCGAGCCATCGCCGATCAGGCCCGAACCATCCGCATCCCCGTGCACATGGTCGAGCACATGAACCGGGTCATGCGAGTGCAGCGACAGTTGGCTCAAGAACTCGAGCGGGAACCATCGATAGATGAAATCTCCGACAAGGTCGGGCTGAGCGCGGATCGTGTGCGCGAGATTCAGCGCATCGCGCAGGATCCGCTGTCGCTCGATTCGCCCCTCGGCGAGGAGGACGACTCGAACCTGGGCGATTTCATCCCCGATCTGGGTGCCGATGCCCCTGCGGACGTCGCGACGCGCATGATGCTGGCCGCCGCCGTTGAGGAAGCGCTCGACGAATTGTCTGAGCGGGAGAAAGAAGTGGTGCGTATGCGCTTCGGTCTGATCGACGGCCAGGCCCGCACGCTCGAAGAAGTCGGAAAAGAATTTGGGGTCACACGAGAGCGAATTCGCCAGATAGAGGCCAAAACCCTGGCAAAACTGCGTCATCCGCAGCGAAGCCAGAAGCTAAAAGAGTTCCTTGAGAACGAATAGCCTCGCCACAGGCGTAGATGCTCGCTATACTCCGTGAGCCATTCCGAGATAGCTCAGCTGGCAGAGCAGCTGACTGTTAATCAGCGGGTCGCAGGTTCGAGCCCTGCTCTCGGAGCACAAAACGGCCCGCCTTCGGGCGGGCCGTTGATATTTGGGCCAGTAGCTCAGTGGTTAGAGCGTGGGACTCATAATCCCTTGGTCGTGGGTTCGATACCCACCTGGCCCACCAGCTGTGACCTGGTCTTATGTACCAAACGGTATCAGATGGACGCCGAGAGCATCCGACCATCCAAGATTCATCCAAGATTTGATGTGTAGGCTTCCTTTCCATGGCTGCACTTCGCTCGGGGCAGGGGATGCGAGAACGGTCTCCCGATGTGTGGGAGTTGATCGTCGAGAACGGGGTCGACCCGGTGACAGGCCGCCACCGACAGGTCAGCCGGACGTTCCGCGGAACGCTTCGTGAGGCCCGCAAGGCGCGGGCGGCGTTGATCGTGGAAGTCACCAAGGACCGGCACGCCGGTACACGGGCGACGGTCGATGAGTTGTTCGATGCATGGGTCGTTGAGTTGAAGCGCAAGGGGCGGTCGCCGAACACCATTCACGGCTACGCCAGTGTGTACGGGCGCTGTATCCGGCCGACGCTCGGCCGCACTGAGGTGTCGAAGGTGAAGATGAAAATGCTCACCGATCTGTACGGCGCTCATCAGGACCGGGGCCTATCACCACGCAGCGTCTACCAGATCCACGCCTGCCTGTCGTCCATGTTCACGCAGGCGTGCCGCTGGGGATGGCGTGAGACCAACCCGGCGCAGTGGGCCGAACCACCGGCGCTCTCGAACGTGACGCCTGTCGCGGCGACGCCCGCCGAGATCAAGTCACTGCTCGACGCAGCCGAGGAATCCCGCCGGCCGGAATACGCCCGAGCGATCCTGGTGGCCGCCACGACGGGCCTTCGGCGGGCGGAACTGTGTGCCCTGCGCTGGCACCGCGACCTGGATTTCGATGCCATGCAGATGACGGTGTCGACCAGCGTAGTCAACCTACGCGGCGTGCCGCTCCAAGAGATTCCGACCAAGAATCGACGGGTCCGAACGATCGCGCTGGACGGCCTGACGGCATCGATCCTGACGGCTCAGCGGGCGATGCTGGAGGAACGGGCGACGTCCCTTGGTGTGAAGCTCGTCGCCGACCCGTACCTGTTCTCGGACTCCTTTGATGCATCGGTTCCGTGGAAGCCGGACACGGTCTCCCAGTACTTCGCACGGCTTCGAACGAGGGCGAAGGTTAAGCATCTGAGCTTGCATAGCCTGCGGAAGTTCATGGAGACCTACGGCCAGGAGGCCGGCTACTCGGTCACACAAGTGGCGCTTCGAGCTGGCCACAACCCATCAGTGGCCGCCCGGTTCTACAGCGGCAAGGTCGCCGAGACTGACCGTGCGCTAGCGGCCGCCGTCGCCGCGTTGCTCGTCCGTCCGGGCGATGAGCCACAGCCCAAGGGCGGAATTGATGCTTCGGTCGACGACCCGAACCAAGGTGATGGCTAGTCGCTTTCGACGATGGTCGTGAAGACCTTCGTCTGCGGATTCGCTCCGACGAATTGCCGCCGCCCCAGGCGAGCGTGGTGATTCGTGGTGGACCGGACACGCTCTCGCTCATCCGTTCGCATGCCCGCCGTTTCCACAGGCTATACGAGTTCGACGGTGAGCCGGTATGGGGTATCTCGGTGTTCGTTGCCGTCGATGACATCGGTCCAGGGTCGGAGCGGGGAATCCTGGCGGGCAAGCTTCGTAGCTACCCGTCGATCTACCGCTGCACCGTTCGCAGCATTACCGGGGCGGGTCTCATCCTCCTGCCGACGTTTGCACGGCCTCACTACACTGTGGTCTTGCCAACGCTGGACGCTGCGGACGATGTCGCAGCGGTGTTCGGTAGCCTAGTGACCAACAACTTGATGCGAACGGAGGGCGACCGATGACCAGAGTAGATATCGCAGCAGACTTGAACAGCGAAGACGAAACGGGCTTCGTATGGACCTTCCTCGACGAGGCTGAGGACGAGTCGCTGATCCGGCCCGGCGAAGTCGTAGTCGCGGGGACACCGTTGACCGCCGTTGTGTGCGAGGTTGTCGACTTGGTTGCCAAGCCCGCCGGCGTGGTCGTTCATCTGCGTATCTTGCCCGGCACCATCGAGCAGTACCGCCGCCTTCTGGTCAGGGTCGGTGCCTAACGCCTGACTTTGCGCTTGGACTGTTCCCCCGTGGCCTGAGGTTCGATCAAGCGGGTTCGACCCCGCCGATGACGAGCGTCGTCGTGACGATCTAGTCGCGGCCGAGTCCCTCAGCAAGCTCGGCGTCGATGCGTGTGGTGATGCCGCGGCCGGTTGCGCCGAAGCCTGCCAACGCCAGATGGTGGCGGGCTGATGGCGCGTCGGGGAGCGACGCGACAAGGCCTTCAACGACCTCGGCTGGGCTGATGCCATTGACCGCTGCGGCCGCGGCGACTCGGGCGGCCGCTCGGTCGGAAAGTTCGATCACCGTTGCCATGCTCGAACTGTAGAACGGGCCGACCTGAGTTTGGTGCCGATTGGTTCGACGTTGGCCTGACGGCGCAAGGCGGTGACCTATCAGCGGCGCAAGCCTCGGCGGCACGCTCAGACGGTAGGTCGGACGGTAGTAGTCGCTGGTAAGCGGCCGGTCTAGCGGTAGGTCTAGCGGCCGGTCTAGCGGCCGGTCTAGCGGTAGGTCTAGCGGTAGTCGCTACCGCTGCCGCCGTTTCGCGTGTGCTTGCTTCAGCTTGCTGTCGCCGCCGGAAGTGCCGTTTCCCGCACGGACAAGTGGGCCTTGAGGCGCGGGCCGACTGCATTTGGGGCGATTGTGTAACGAACTGTCGGCCGGCGGGTGGGATAAGGAGGTATGGGACCTCACACGCCGGAACCGTCGTCGACGAGCGGTCGCGATCCGCTCCCACGCGGATTCTCCGGATCTCGTTGGAGCGATTGCCGTGCTGTTGTCCCGATTCTTGGTGTGAGTCTCGGACGTTTCGCTGTCGACGTGGTGCTTTAGGTGGAAAGGAAAGGTTGTGATCATGGAGATGGAACGTTTGCCCGACTTCTTGACCGTTGAGGAGGCGGCCGCCATCCTTCGGATCGGCCGCACCAAGGCGTACCAGCTCGTCAATCTCGGCTTCGCTACGGGCGGTCGTGAAGGCCTCCCGGCCCGGCGCATTGGTCGGCAGGTCCGAATCCCATTGCGTGAACTCGAAGCGATGAACGGAGGCCCGCTTACGCCGCGCCGTTCCTCTTCTGCGACCTGGCCACTGGCACCGCGACCCTAGAGGCCGTTGCCGAGGTCGAATTCGGGTCGTCGCTCGATTTCGATTGTCCGGGTGGTGATGAGTTCCGGTGTTCGTGTTCGTACGGCCTCGACCATTGCCTTGAATGACTGTTGGTCGGGGTGCTGGTCGAGGCTTTCGAACGTGTCGACGGCCCACGTCACATGCTCGGTTGGGGTGTCGGTGCCGGTGGCCCAATCGTGCCAGATATCGAGCGCGGTGATCACGTTCCGAGCGACAGCGTGCTGTTCGGGCAGGAACTCGTAGCGGTCGAGCAGGTCGCGCATTCGTGCGCTGTCCACGATCGTAGCGAGGTGTCGTTCAGCCTTGTCGAGTGCTTGGAGGTACGGGTGACGGTCCGTGCTGACTGATTCGAGCACGGTTTCGGCGTCCGCCAGCCGATCCTGGGTGGCGGTGAGGTGTTGCTGTGCGGGTCGCCGCCCAACCCACCGCCGCTCACCGAGTGCTGCTTCTGCTGCGGTGACCGTCGTCTTGGCCTCGGCCACAGCGTTGAGCGCGTCTCGGAAAGGTCGATCGAAGGGCAGTAGGGCGGTCTTGGCGTTGTGGACAGCGGTCTTCGCATGGGCGATCGCATGGGTCTCGGTGGCGTGGCGGGTGTCGATGGCGTGGATTGCTTCGTTGACCTTGCCGAAATCGTTGACCGCCGCGGCTCGTACGGGGGCGAACCATTGCGGTATCCCACAACGCGGCCTCAGCGCCGGCATTGAGCGGATGGCTGCTGTTTGGGTGGCGAGTTGGCGGCGTTGGACCGTGGAGGGAATGTCGGCCCGGTCGCTGGCAAGGACACCTTCCAACACGCCGCGGGCGGCTTCGGGGGTGGGTTCGTTGGTGATGACGTAAGCGAGGTTCGTCTCGCGACCGCGGGTCATGGCGACGTACACGCCTCGTCCGGTTGTGGTTGGGGTGACGAGGGTGATGCTGGCGTGCCGGGTGTCGGATTGGTTGCCGTGCTCGGTGGCGGCGTAGCCGAGGTGCACGTGCTCGGCCACATTCGGGCGGGGAGGGTGACGGTGACGTCACTGTCGAGCCGTCGTGCGGTCGCGTTGACCGTTGGATCGGATGCGGGTGGTTGCCCCGTAGTGTTCGAGGGTGCCGATCATGGAGTTGACGGCGGTGTCGTGCGCGTCGAGCAGGCGGTTGTCGCCGGTGATCGCCCACCACGCTGACAGCGATTTTGGTGCCGAGACCGTGGTTGATGGGACGCCGGGAATGACGACGGTTGCGAACGCCTACCACTACGCCGACAACCGGCCGCTAGAGCGGGAAGATCCGCTTGGGCTGTTTAGCTCGAGTGATGGAAACTTGGGTTTGACAGTCGGTGGTATTGAAACGGGGTCCGGTATCCAGGCGACAAGCCTTGGTTACAGCCCGGCGAGCACGCCCGGATCGGAGTTTCCGTTTGGGATGTTCCTGCAATGGCACAACGATGTCCGCGACGCTCTAGTCGCACGTGACAGTGGCAGCCGGGTTACGAATTGTAGCGTTAAAGGTGGGGGCCCAAACGGTGGGTACGGATTTCCTGATGTCTGCGACAAGGGGCGGACTAGCATCTGGGAGGTCAAGGCGTTTGGCCCTGCTTCGACCGGTGATGGTTACGGGGCCGAGGAGGCAGTAACCCAGATAGCGCGCTATGTCAGGGCGTACGGAGGGGCTTGGAAGGCTGGTAAGCAGGAACCGGCAGAGCTCGTCCGGTCAGGAAGCCGGGTGTTGCTGGCGTTCTCCATGAACAAGAACCTTGCGGCCATTTTGGCACCTTCGATAAACGGCACTACCAACGAGAAATTTCTAACGGGAGCCAGAATGTACTGGCCGATCGACTGGATCGCTGGTCTAGCAAACAAGATCAACCGAAAGAATAAGGACGATGAAAACCGATCCAAGACAATGATAGAGGTCATAAAGCAGAATAAGGCCTTGATTCCTGAGCTGAAGAAACAAGGAATCGTCGTGACCCAACGCACCATCACCGTATATGTCTAGTCATCAGATCCGTCTCGGGGGGCCTCGTCGTACTGGACCAGACGAACCCCTGCGTGATCTGCGACCGGGTATCCGGCTCTTGTTCGGCCGTGATGAGGTCAGCATCGCATCGCTTCGGCGGGTGTGTGCTGCGATGCTAGATCTGATGAGCGAGCTGGCCGTTGGCGCCCTGCAAGCGACTACTCACGAGGCGACGGTAACAGGGTATTACGCGGGAGTTACCTTACGTGGCGATTCGTTTCGCACCACTACGGGGGATCCTGTCTTGAAGGAGATGATCTCACTACTAGGAAGGAAATATTATGATCTCAACATCAAGTTCGACGATTGCGTTCAACTCAACATTGCCGTCGAACCGGCGTCAGAGGAGTTCTCGATTGCGGACCTTGGACTGTACAGAAGTGATATCTCGACTGTCCTCGGCATTGAATATGTGATTGGCCGCCTCGCTGAATTTCTTGTCGAGGTCGGCGGGACGGCCGGTATCCGGACCGGCCTTGTTAACGCGGACACGTGGGGTGCCGATAAATACTATTTTGCGACCCAGGCTCGCTGGGTCGGTTCAGCACCGGACATGACTCGACACGTGCCGGGGTACCAGTGGTGCGTGCTGCTCGGTCCCGGCCAGATCGACGCTCTCGGCGGCATCGACAAGGTCCGCAACGAGGCCCCCGTGCATGACTTGCGTCAAGTGCGGGGTGAGTGCGGCCCAACAGTTGTTGCTCAACTTACTGAGAAGTTTGAGGATCGTACTGTCGAACAGGTGAAAGCCTGGCGAGAGTACCTTCAACCGGTCCTACGACCTGCACTTCCAGTAGGCGATTTCGACGAACCTCAACTGATCTTCGAAGGTGACGCCATCTCCGAGGATGTTGCTGACGCGATGATTCACCTTCTCAGACCGCTGCCGTCAAGCCTTCAAGTCACCACGATCGGCCGACCCTTGCCCGGGGCGATCGTTACATGTCGACTGCATACAACACCGCTCAACGGCAATGAACTCGGACAACTCATCACGATCGTCAACGGCTGGCGGATCGCAGGGCAGAACGGCGCCTTCCGCAGCGACCCAGATGAGAACGGCCAAAACTCGAGAGAGATCGGCAGAATCGGTGCGGTTAGCGACATCGACGTCACAGAAACTGCCGAGAACGAATGCACGTACAGCTGGACGGCCGATCTCGCCAGCGGACCTGGCACGCTGGACAACCTCGCCTCCGGATTTCATGGCCGCGTCCACGAACTCGACGCCCTCGGCATGCCGAGCCCCTACCTTCGGTTGGAAATCATCGTCTAGCGCCCCTCGTGGTGGACGTGATTGTTGAGTGGGACCAGGTGGCGTCGGCGGCTATCACTGGTTAAACGCTATAGGGCGACACTGGTGGGCACGGTAGCTGTCGCATTCCTAAGAAGTTGGTCTCCACCTTTCGACGCTGTAGAGCCGTGCCGCTCGGTGGATTGGTGGCAATCTGATCCCCGTGCACAGCAGGATCGACTTCCGCTGGCGACGGCCGGTGATGGTGTCACGTAGCACGCTTGAAGGGACGGGGTCTACGACTGTGCCCCGGATGCCCGAGCAGATACCCGAGCGGTTCATCCAAGATTGCATCCAAGATACTCGGCGATACAGGGTGAAACGGGCCACCACGCACCGTCACGGCAGCATGGAAGAAGTCCTGCTAGATAGCACTATACGGCACGGCCTGACAGCCACTCAGCGTGACTCATAATCCCTTGGTCGTGGGTTCGATACCCACCTGGCCCACCCATCACAGTCACCTAGAAGACACGCCGATGGTCCTCAGGTGGGCGGCCACTTCGAGGCAAGGGTGCTTGGGAGCAACGGCCCCAGAACTCGGTGGCAAGACGGACGCGGCGGAGCAAGTCATCGACCAACCGGAAGCTCGTCGAATGAGTGAGAATGGTCTTGTGAGTAGTGTCGACGAATCGAACACCGAAGCGAGTTGGCTACGCACGCCGCCGACGAATACCCGTGAGATCGCTTCCCGCTACGATGAGTGGGCTCCGAGCTACGAAGACGAACTCGTCACGGCGTGGCGGTACGACGCGCCCTTCATCGCCGCTCGAATGGTCGCCGAGTCCCTTCACGGCTCGGGCACCGAATCCGTACTGGATCTGGGCTGTGGCACCGGCCTGGTCGGCAGGGCGCTAGCCGGGGGAGAGATCCGCTCGATCGACGGAGTCGACGTCTCCGAGGCGTCGCTTCGGGCAGCACTGTCGACGGGTTTCTACCGGCGAACGATCCTTTACGACTTCAACAGTGGCCCGCTACCCTTCGAGGCACACAGCTACGACGCCGCGATCGCTGTGGGCGTCCTCAGCTATGCGCTCGACCCGATTGCAGTCATTCGTGAACTGCGCCGAGTTGTCGTCCCCCGTGGCGTGCTGGTGTTTACGCATCGCACCGACCTCTGGGACAGACAGCATCTCGAGGCGGAACTGAAGGCGTTGCTCGAAAGCGGCGAGATTCATTCCCTGACATGGAGTGATCCAAAGCCGTACATGCCGGGCAACCCGAGCGAGGGCGACCTTCGGATCCGCTACGTCTCCATCACGTGATCCTCCCGAATTGCGCGACCATGCCCCGTCCGAGAGGACGGCCCGACATTGGGGAAGGTGCTTCGCATGGGAGAGGATGTGACATGGCTGCTGAGCACGATCACGAGGGTAGCCATGGCCATGACCACCTTCCGGGCGCCGGGGGCGACGTTGCGGTGAGCGCCCGCCGAGAACGCCGCTTGCTCCTCGCGCTCGGCCTCAACGGGGTGATCGTCGTTGTGCAGGTTGTGTTCGGGTTCATTGCCCGGTCGCTTGGTCTCCTCGCCGATGCGGGCCACAATCTCACCGATGTTGCCGCCATCTTGGCCTCGGTCCTCGCGATGCGATGGGCGCGACGCCGACCGAATCGCCATCGTTCATTCGGATACCACCGGGCGACGATCTTGGCGGCACAAGGCAACGCCGCCAGCATCTTGGCGATCACGGTGTTCATTCTGTACGAAGGTATCCGGCGCCTGGTCAGCCCTGAACCGGTCACGGGTCGGATTGTTGTGATCGTGGCGCTGGTTGCCGCGACCGCGAATCTCGGTGGTGCGTTTGCCATCCGCGAGAGTCATGCGGGGCACGGCCACAAGGACGGCCAGGGCGATGATCTGAACATGCGGTCGGCCATGTTGCACCTCGTCGGTGACGCCGCCGCGTCCGTGGGGGTTGCTGTAGCCGGGGCGGTGATTCTCGTGACCGGGGGGTGGTTCTGGCTCGATCCGCTCGTGTCGATGGCAATCGGTGTGCTCATCGCCGTGCAGGCCTGGAAGCTCTTGCGTTCAGCCACAGACATCCTGCTCGAGTCCACCCCGGAAGGCATCGATATCGATGAAGTCTCGGCGGCCATGCGCGACGTTGTCGGAGTCGAACAGGTTCACGACCTGCATGTTTGGAGTCTTTCCTCAGACGTACGCGCACTGTCAGCTCACATCGTGCTCGACGGCCATCCAACCTTGGAGGAAGCTCAAGTGGTTGGCAATGCGGTAAAGCGATCGCTCGGCAGCCAGTTCGGCATCACCCATGCGACGATCGAACTGGAATGCGAGTCGTGCGCTCCCGAGGGCGACTGGTGCAAAATCGATGATGCAAGGACGGGCGTTCATCCTGTCAGAGGAGCAGAGGAGTAACCCGACATGGATATGGTGAATGAAGGCGGCTCGGCAATCAGCCGGGAATGATGATGTCGGGTGGTTGGAGGTCCTTGCAGAGCGCAATGGCCTTCGTATTCGCCTCGTCGGGCGGTTGACCCGCCGCCAGCGAAATCGGATTTCCGCCGTTCTGGAAAAGGCACCCACCCCATCGGAAGAGGGGACTACCGGGAGCCGGCATTCCCCCAGCGAGAGGTTGAAAGCCCGAAGGCGCTGGCACGCCGGTCGAGCCACCTGGCGGGGTGCCACCTGGCGGGGTGTCGAGCGGTTGCGGTCTCGCCAAGGAGCCCGATGGCTGGAGTACGCCTGCGTCAAGGGAGATCGCTGTCGTCGATGGCGATGCGTTTGTTCCCGAGGTTTCCACCGATGATTTCGCGGCCGCGACAGTGGGCGTGCGGGCCGCCACGATCTTGGCGGGGAGTGCCTTGGCGCGAGCGACGATGGCCGTTCGTATGGTCTGCGCTTCGGAGGTAACCGTTGCAGGGTCGGCCGCGCCCGACGTGGTGAGCACATGGCCGAGACGTGTGAGTTCGGTCTCGAGCCAATGGTCGGCGAAGAGGAGCTTGAAAATCGTCTCGTAGGCCGCCAGATAGACCGGTCGGAAGCGTTCGGATTTCAGGAACCGATCCTTCAACGGATTGCCCATCTGTAATCCCGGGATGCCGCCTGGACCGCCTTGACCTGCACCACCCGGGCCCGCTCCGCCTGGACCTGCACCACCCGGGATGCCGCCCGCACCAGCCGGACCCGGCCCGCCTGGACCTGCGCCACCCGGCGCGCCACCGAAGCCCCCGCCACCAAAGAGACCACCAGTGCCGAGGGTATCGAGAGGCCCGGCGTCGCTTGCGCTGGTGAAGGCCAGGTTCAGATCCCAGCTGACGACCTGGAATCGCCCCGTAGAGAGGTCATACCAATAGAAGCCGTTGTTTCCCGGACCCGCCATGTCATCGAAGTCGAGGAGCAGGTTGTGGAGGGCGGCGTACTTGGCCAATGACTCGACGTCCACGTAATCAGCCAGATGGGCGTCGAAGTCTGCGTCAGTCGCATCGGTCACCCACTTGACCAGACTGATCATGGGCTTGAGGTCGTAGTCGTGCACCCTTGTGGCCTGGGCGTATGCCTTGTCGTAGAGCGCCGGATCCTCGCCCAGGTAGGCGAATCGTCCGCTTGCCTTACCCTTGTAGAGCACACCGTCGAGCCCGAGAACATCTTCTGCGAACTGTTTTCCCGGGCTTTCCACCAGCAATCGAAGGTGTTGCTCACTGCCATTCACCGTGAAGGTTGTATACGCAGATCGCTGCGCTGGCTCGCCGGACTTGGCGATCGCCCGCAACGCCAACGCTTCGTTCTGTACGGTTCTGGAGGCGCCAAAACCGCTGGTAGGACGAACGGCGATTTCGTCGAAGCCCTGATATCGCTGGTTATCGACGAAGTGATCGAATTTGATGAGCCACGGCAAACCCTCAGGTTTGTCAGCCGAGAGCGTCGTGCCGCTTCCTCCTGCGAAGCCAGCGGGTGGTGCTCCGATGCCGATCGCGCCGCCTGGCCCGCGTCCAGAAAGTGTCATCAGTGTCGAGTTTCCCTTCAAGCGCACCCCGACGTTGTGAATCGTGGTGCCATCGATGACAATCGTGGCGTCCAAATAGTCTTTCTCAGTCAATGTCTTGAAATTCGCCATCATGTCGTCGTACTCGCCGGGACTGAAGGCGACGGAGAGACTGTGCACAAGCGAGTCATCGAAGAGCGGCTTTGCGCCCTTCAGACTCTTCACGGTGGAAAGGGCTTCGGCGGCGCGGGCTGCCTGAACGCGCCCGCCGCCATTGGTGACATACGGCTGAATCCGCCAGCGGCCCATGAGCCCGAGCCCGACGACCGTTGTAAGCAGCGCAACGGCCACGAGGCGCCAATTCCGACGTCGGCGGTATTTGCGTCGCAGGCTGCCGCCCACCATGACGGATCAGATTCCGTTCGTGTCATAACCAGTGATCAGCGAAACGCGACCGTCGCCAACCACATCGCGCACCGCTCGCAGCAGGGTCTGCGGGTCAGTTTTCTTCTTCAACTGCACGGAGTACACGTACTCGCTGCCGGCGTCGCCACGAATCGAATCGATACTCAACAGTTCGACGTGTGTGGTCAAACCCACCAACGCCGGCTCGAGCGCAGAATCGGCGCCGTCGGGTACCTGCACGCGCAGGATTTGGCTCGGGGCATTGTCATCGAACCAGTCGAATCGGTGCATCACCAGGATCACCAGGGACATCACGACGGCGGTGATACCGGCCAGTAGGAAGAACCGAGTACCGGCTGCCATGCCGAGGATCATGACCAGGAATACGAAGGCGACATCGCGCGTTTCTTTCACCGCGTTGCGGAACCGGACGATGGACAGCGCGCCGACCAGCGAGAACGCCCGGGCCACGTTTGAGCCGACGATGAGCATCACGACCGACACCGACATGCACAACAGCACGAGGGACTGCACGAAGCTCTTCGAGTAACTCACGCCGCTATGGGTTGCCCGATACACGTGGCCGACGACGCAAGCGGCGACAAAGCTGACGACCAGCGTCAAGATGATGTCAGCGGCCGTAAATGTGCCGGTGAGGTCCTGGAAATCGAACCAGTTCACGAGGAAGGCTCCTAATGGGTGGTGTGGTCGAACGCGGTGCGCGCCAGACGGTGGATGGTAAGGGGGCGAGCCTCGGCGAGGCGCAGCAGCGGTGACACCTGCACCGCGGTGCAGTATTTCGACAGCGTCTGCACCTGCAGATCGAGTTGGGCGACCACCCGCACAAGCCAACGCGGGATTCGGTCGTTCACCTTAATCTCGACAACGGCGAGACCCGGCGGCATCAAAGGCACGCCGGGAACCCTGGCTGCAAGGTCGAGTTGTGAGGTTCGCGAGCGGAGGTCGGTATCGAAGGTGACGCGCACGCCCCGATCCATCCAGCTACCCTCCCAGGCTTCACGTTGGTAGCTGGTGATGGCGGTCGGGCGCAGTTCGTAACGCCGAGCCATGTCGAGCACCTCATCGGCGACGCCTTGATCGCGCTCGTCGGGAAGGGACATTCTTTGCCCCGAGCACAGTTGGTTTGCCTGAACATAGGCGAGTTTCACCCGGCGCTTTTGCGTCGTGCGGTTGCGGCGCTGTTTGATCTCGATATACACCGGGTCATCGATGCCGAGCCGATCTCGGCGTTCGTAGTGGCGGATGCGTACTTTGCGTCGGTGGCTCTCACCATCGATCTTGGACCAGAAACAGGCGAGATCGGGGGAGTCATAGTAGAGGCTGGTCAGCACGTAGCGGCCATCGACGGCGTGTACATCGGGGTCGAGTCGTCCGGCTACGGCGGCCCGTATGGTCGGGATTCGAGAGGTTCGAACGACGTATTTCAGTTCGTAGCGGTTGAACGTGCGCACCGCGTCGGTGCGCGCCTGTGATGCGCTCCCCGCGTTCAACGACATATGCACGATTATGTCACCCGGCGGTACGGCCTGGCACGCCGTTGCGCACGAGACCACGACGTTCGCCCCCCCCCTTCTGGCCGGCCTGACCTTGACTCTTGCGCCCGTTGCGATACCCCTGGTCGGTATGTAGGCTGAAGATACCCCACCCGGGTATACGATGCAGAGGGATTGGAATGAGATGACCACCACCACTCAGTCGTTCGAGGTCACAGGGATGACGTGCGGTCACTGTGCCGAAGCCGTTAAGCGAGAGTTGTCGAAAATCTCTGGCGTGCTCGACGTGCAGATCGCGCTGGAGACCGGCGCGGTCGTCGTTTCGTCGGCGCGACCGCTCGATCCAGCCATGCTGGCCGAGGCCGTCGATGAAGCGGGATACGCGGCAGTCTCGCTATGAGCACAGAGTTGCAGGCCGTACCGCTGGTCATAGTGGTCGATCTCGACGTCGAAGGAATGACCTGCGCCTCATGCGCAGCACGGATCGAGAAGCGGCTCAATCGGATGGCCGGCGTTACCGCTTCGGTGAATTACGCGACCGAAAAAGCGCACGTGGTTATCGACAATCCCGAAATCTCGATCGCACAGATCATCGATCAGGTCGAGGCAGTCGGCTACACAGCGCAGTATCACCCCCCGGCCGTCCGGGGCAGCACCAGCACAGCCCATGACGGGGTTCTAAGTGACCAGGAACGCGCCGTGGACGGCACGATTGCGCTGCGAAGCCGGCTGTTGATTTCGGCCGCTCTTGCGGTGCCAGTGGTGCTGATGGCCATGGTGCCCGCACTGCAGTTCCGGGCGTGGCAGTGGCTTTCTCTGTCGCTGGCCGGTCCGGTCGTGGTGTGGGGGGCTTGGCCGTTTCATCGTGCGGCCTGGCTGCATCTTCGTCAGCGGGCGACCACCATGGACACCCTGATCTCCATCGGCACGCTGGCGGCGTTCGGGTGGTCGCTGTATGCGCTCTTCTTTGGAACCGCGGGTGACCTCGCGATGCGCCATCCCTTCTCCTTGCGCCCACAGCAGGGGATGGCGGCGGGCGAAATTTATCTCGAGGTGGCCGCTGGGGTGACGGTATTCATCCTGGCCGGACGCTATTTCGAAGCCACGGCCAAGCGACGTTCGGGCTCAGCGCTGCGTGCGCTCGTCGAACTCGGTGCCAAGGAAGCCTCGGTGTTGCGCGATGGCGTCGAGCATCGCGTACGGGTTGAGGATGTCGTAGTGGGTGACCGGTTCGTCGTGCGACCAGGAGAGCGGATTGCGACCGACGGCACGGTAGAAGAAGGTTCCTCCGCGATCAACGAAGCGCTATTGACGGGTGAATCGGTGCCGGTCGAGGTGTCTTCGGGCAGCGCCGTCACCGGGGCGACGCTCAATACGTCGGGTCGCCTCGTCGTGCGGGCCACCCGGGTCGGTGCCGACACGTCGCTGGCACAGATCGCTCGTCTCGTCGAACAAGCGCAGACGGGGAAGGCGCCGATACAACGGCTTGCAGATCGGGTTTCGGCCATTTTTGTCCCGATTGTGATCAGTCTCGCGCTCGCAACGCTGCTCTTCTGGCTTGTCGCGGCCGACTCAGACGCCATTACCAAGGCCTTTACCGCAGCAGTAGCCGTTCTCATCATCGCCTGCCCCTGTGCGCTTGGTCTCGCGACGCCGACGGCCCTGATGGTTGGCACCGGTCGTGGCGCCCAGATGGGTGTGCTCATCCGGGGGCCTGAAGTGCTCGAATCGACACGCCGAATCGACACCATCGTGCTCGACAAAACCGGCACCGTGACGACCGGCAAGATGACTCTCGTCGACATCGTGCCGACCGGATCGAACTCGACCGATGAGGTGGCCCGACTGGCAGGATCACTTGAGGAGGCGTCCGAGCATCCTATCGCCCAAGCCATCGTGACCGGCGTCCGCGCCAGAGGTATTCGCCTGGGTGCGGTCGAGTCGTTTCTGAGCACCGACGGTCTCGGCGTTCAAGGCATCATCGATGGCCATGCGGTTGTGGTTGGTCGGGAACGATTTCTGGCCAACTGGTCGCTGGTGCCAGATGACCTTCTTCGGACCAGATCTGACCAGGCAATGTCGCTCGGCCAGACTCCGGTCTTCGTCGGTTGGGACGGCGAGGTACGGGCGTTGCTGGTGGTCGCCGATGTCGTGAAGCCGGGCGCTGCGCGGGCGGTGACCGATCTGCGGGCTCTGGGGCTTGAACTGGTGCTGCTGACCGGAGACAACGAGTTTGCCGCTCGGCATGTGGCCGACCAGGTAGGTATCACCGAGGTCATCGCTGACGTTCTGCCAGCCGAGAAGCTCGAAGCCATTCGACGACTGCAGGCCCAAGGCCACCGCGTCGCCATGGTCGGCGATGGCGTCAACGACGCTGCAGCGCTGGCGCAGGCCGACCTCGGTATTGCCATGGGCACGGGTGCTGACGCTGCAATCGAGGCCAGTGATCTCACGTTGGTCAGCGGTGAACTTCGCGCCGTAGTCGATGCCATACGCCTGTCGCGACGGACGCTCGCCATTATCAAGGGCAATCTGTTTTGGGCATTCGCGTACAACATCGCCGCACTACCAATCGCAGCGGCGGGCTGGTTGAACCCGATGCTCGCCGGCGCAGCCATGGCGTTGTCCAGCGTATTTGTCGTCTCCAACAGCCTTCGATTGTTCGGCTTCAAATCCTCACATCGGAGTGTGTCATGACGGCCGCCTACGAGATTCAAAGACCTGAACTCACCAAACGGCTTGCTCGCATAGAAGGGCAGGTGCGGGGGATCTCACGCATGATCGATGAAGACCGCTATTGCATCGACGTGCTCGATCAGATTGCTGCGGTGAACAAGGCATTGCAGACCGTGGCAGTCGGTCTGCTTCACGATCATCTCGGCCACTGTGTTACGCACGCCATCGAGGCCGGCGGCCCAGACGCGTCGGCCAAGATAGCGGAGGCATCCGCGGCCGTTGCTCGGCTGATGCGCACATGAGCACAATCGAACCCGCGCCAAGGGGCGGCCCTCATATTGTCGTGCTGGGCCTCATGGGCGCGGGTAAGTCGACGGTTGCCTCGGCGCTGAGCGCCCGCCTGCACCAGCCGTGGCGTGACTCTGACGCCGACATCGAAACCCTGATGGGACGGACCGGTCGCGAGATCGCCGCCGATCCGAACCTCGGCGTTGAGCGTCTGCACGACCTCGAGGAAGCCGTATTGCTCGGATCTTTGGCCCGAGACGAGCCCAGTGTTATCTCCGCGGCGGGCTCGGTCGTCGAGTCGTCGGTTTGCCTTTTGGCCCTGCATCGTCGCGCCACGGTGATGTGGTTGAATGCTGCAGCCGATGTTCTGCGCGACCGAATGGCGGCGGGCCACCATCGTCGCTCGTACGGGCCAGGCGAACTCGAAGCGCTCATCAAGCGACGGACACCGATGTTTCAGAGCGTTGCCACGATTGTCCTCGATGCGTCGCTGCCCGCCGCCGCCCTTATCGAACAGGCCACAACAGCGGTGCGAGGCGCTGACCTAAGATGACCGTCATGACGGCTCGGCCAATGGCATCTGGGGTTGTCAGCTGCTTGCTGGGTACACGCCGGTGACCGCCATGCCCTATGTGCACGAGTCTGCGCCTGCCTACGGTGTCGTTGAATGGATGTCGCCCCTTGTCCGCCGGGTGATGGCCCACAACCCGAGCAAGTTCACCTATCACGGCTCAGGCACGTATCTGGTCGGGCGTGGCTCGGTGGCGGTGATTGATCCCGGTCCGGCTTCGCAGACGCACATCGATGCACTGCTGCAGGCCTTGGAGCCAGGGGAGGTGATCTCGCATATCTTGGTCACCCACACCCACTCGGATCATTCGCCCGGCGCTCGGCTGCTTCAAGAGCGGATCCCAGCGTTGACCCATGGATTCGGGCCACATGGTGCCGTGCCCGTCGACGATCCAACCGATGTGATCACCTTTCATGATCCCGATGCGGATGGAACCTCCGCTGTTGCCAAACCAGTTGGTGACGAACTGCGTGAGGGCGCCGACACCGAGTTCGTCCCCGACGTCGTGCTGCGCCACGGCGCCACCATCGACGGCGACGGCTGGACCGTGCGGGCCGTGCACACCCCAGGTCACACCTCGAATCACCTGTGTTTTGATCTGGTAGAGGAAGCTACCCTGTTCAGCGGCGACCATGTGATGGGCTGGTCGACCAGTGTGATCGGCCCGCCAGACGGCAGCCTTGGCCAGTATCTGTCCAGCTTACGGTTGCTACTCGAGCGCGACGACATGCTGTATCGACCCACCCATGGCCCGGTTGTCACCGAACCGCAGGCGCTTGTTTCGTCATATCTGGCCCATCGGTTGGATCGCACTGAGCAGATCGTTGATGCCTTGGGCCGCGGCCCGGCGACGATCGCCGAGCTGGTGCCCACGATCTACTCGTCGGTGACCAAGGCTTTGTGGCGGCCAGCAGCGGCCAGCATGTACGCGCATCTGCTGCAACTCGTTGACGATGGTCGAGTAGTGGCGGCCGAACCGGGTCGGCGCACCTCAGTCTTCGCATTGGCTTAAGCACGTCGATTTGCCTGCCCTGCTGGGCAGGCAAATCGGTCAGCCGTACAAGATAACGGTGGCGGTACCCGGCGTGGTGTTTTTGCCGTCGGCGTTTTCTGTCCAGATGTCGAGGTCGATCATCTTGCGACCGTCGTCCTCCCGCTTGGCAGTCACGACACCTCGGCAAACAAAGGGGGTGCCCTGCAGGTCCATGCCGCGGTATTGGCAGGCGATGGCCCGCACGAAACCGGTGTGTGCCAACCAGTTCGAGACCAGTTCGCCGAGCGCCGCGAACTTCATGCGGCCGTGCACGATGTTGTCTCCAATGGCTTGGGCCTGCGGGAACGATTGGTCCCAATGCAGCGGATTGAAGTCACCGCTACCCGCACAGTACAACACCAGTTGCGCTCGATTGGGCTTCTTGGAAAGTTCGGGCAATACGTCGCCGACAGCGGTTTGGGCGTAGGTGGGCATCAGCGCATCCTCAGTAGTAGATCGCTTGGCCGCGTACGGTGGCGACCGGTTGGCCGGACGTGGCCTCGGTGTAGTGCTGCATGATGGTGACGACCAGCATCTTGCCGAGCGCCCTCGATTCTTTGACCTCAAGGTCGGAGATCTGGCTTCGCAGCGTCAGGCGATCACCGGCCACAAGCGGCCGCTCGTACACGATGTCTGTGCCACCATCGAGCACGTTGGCGAGCCCGTGGTTCAAGGTTGGCCCCGTCGGGAACGGATGGGAGAAAACCGGGTTGCTCTTGCCGGGCAAGAAGACCGGGGTGCCCATGTAGGTCGAGGGGGCTGGCAGGCTCACATATCCAGACTGCTCTGCGGCTGCGACGTCGTAATATACCGAATCGACGTATCCGACGCCGCGGGCGAAGGCCCGCACACTGGTGGTCGTGATCTCGATCGGCCACGGATCGCTGTCTACCCCAATCACCGCTCGCATCTCTTCGCTCAGCTCAAATGCCTCTGCCACGACAGGTCCCCCTTTGATGAGTGCCTAGTCTGCCAAATGTTCCGCACCTGCGTACGCGACGCTCCAAAGCGGTAGCGCCGCTGAGGCCTACGGCTCAACGATGGCGAAGCCGGAGGAGAAAGTGTCGAGGTGACCGAAGATGGCGCGTAACGCTTCGGGGTCTCCGGAGAGCTGAATATCGCCAGCGACGATTCCGTCGACGAAAGTCGTTGCGCCTCCGATC
>JAYTVF010000201.1:0-1835 GCA_043744155.1 Acidimicrobiia bacterium
TGGTGGTAGGCACCCCAGTGGCCCCGGCCGCGCATGCGACCTACTACGTAGTCGCGCAGGTAACGGCTGCCAAATCCAACCAGACCGAGGGCCGCCCACTGATGCACGTGCGTGAGTTCGTGGTAGATCAAATACTTGGAGTCTTCGTGGCCCGTCTTCATCAAGATCACGTTGCCGAACGTGATGGCTGCGGAGCCCTTCGGCACCGGCGCGCCGTGGACCACCAGGAACCCGTCGCCCCGCTCGAACCTCATCAGAACAACCGGTTGGTGAGTTTCCGTCGGTAGCCGACGGTGCGTTCGTCCTCTGCGCCCATCAGTTCGAGGATGTCAAGATATTCCTTACGAGCCACTTCGTCGTCCTTCACCGAGCCGAGCAGCGCTGACAGACGGTCGTCGTAGTCGTCGGCGGGCCGCACCGGGATCTGGATGACTTCGGGCTCCGGCTCGGGATCGGGCTCGGGGGCCGCCGCTGCTTCCTCGGGGCCGATCAGCACACCGTCGCCGCCCAAGAGTCGGTCGATGAACTCTTGCACCATGTGTTCGGGCTGTGCTCCAAGGAACCCGTCAACCGGTTCGCCGTTGACCAGCGCCACCACCAGTGGGATGGACTGCACGCCGAAGGCTTGAGCGATACCCGGGTTCTCGTCGATGTTCACTTTGACCAGTTCGACCTGGCCTGCGGTGTCGTCGACCACCTTTTCGATGATGGGGCCAAGCGTGCGACACGGGCCGCACCACGGTGCCCATAGGTCGACGACCACCGGCACATGCGAAGACCGATCGAGCACGGCGGTTTGGAACGTTGCGTCGGTGACATCAAGCGACATGCCGTCGATGCTACCGGCCAAGCGCACCCGTTGTTGATCTATCGAATCACCGTGCTGGTGCAACACAGGCTCAAGGAGGCGATACTTTGCTGTCATGAAGCAAAGGCGGGGCATATGAGCGAGTCGTACCGAATCCACGAACAACCCGAACTCCACGAGCCAGTGCTCGTGGTCATGCTGCAGGGATGGATCGACGCGGGAAACGCCGCGGCCAGCGCCATGAGTATCCTCGACGCACAACTCGGTGCTCGTCCTGTCGCCAGCTTTTCTCCCGATCTCTTCATAGATCACCGGGCCCGCCGCCCCGTCTTGCAGCTACGCGATGGTGTCAATATCGGGTTGCAATGGCCCGAAATCGTGCTGAAAGCGGGGAAGGACCCGGGGGGACGCGACGCCCTGTTGCTGATGGGTGCCGAGCCCGACATGAACTGGCATGCATTCTGCGACGCCACCGTCGAGCTCGCTCAACGCTTCCAGGTGACCCTCATGGTCGGCCTCGGGGCCTACCCCATCGCCGTGCCACACAGCCGCCCGTCCCGACTGTCGGTGAGCGCATCCAGTGACGAACTGGCTCGACGAACTGGATACCACCGAAATTCCGTCGATGTACCCGCCGGTATCAGCGCCGCGCTCGAAACCGCCTTGGCGATTGCCGGCGTACCCGCCATTGGGTTGTGGGCTCAAGTGCCGCACTATGTAGCTGCGTCCCCCTATCCAGGTAGCTCGGCGGCGCTGCTGACGGGGCTGAGCGAAGTGGCCAATGTCGTGACCGACACCAGCGATGTCGATCGTGAAGCCGCGGAGCTGCAGAATCGCCTCAACGAACTGGTGACCTCGAATCCCGAGCACGTCAGCATGCTGCAGCAGCTCGAAACGGCCTGGGACGCGGACCGCTCGCAGACTTCACTCACCAATGGCGGCCCACTGCCATCGGGAGATGAGTTGGCTGCCGAGCTTGAACGGTACCTGCGGGATCAAAGCTGAGCCCCGCACGCATGCCCAATGA
>JAYTVF010000202.1:0-1835 GCA_043744155.1 Acidimicrobiia bacterium
AGCCCATGGACGAACTCGTTGCCCCAGCCGGCCTGATCACAAACGTGCCGTGCCGCTCGATCGACATCAACGCAGATTGCCCCCGGGGCCAATGCGGCAACGCCGGCGTCGTGAGCCGCCCGGACCACGTCGAAACGGTGGCGCTGAGCGGCGTTTGGTTGACCAACGTGGAGCGTGCGGGTCATGTCCGAGTGGTACCCGTTCACCAGCGCGCCGAAGTCACAGATGACCTCGTCGCCTCTTTCGATCCGACGCTCCCCCGGTTCATGATGTGGCCGGCTGGCGTTGGGGCCCGACGCAACGATCGTTTCGAACGACACCGTGTCCGCTCCGAGCACCAGCATGGCGTCGTCGAGCGCTCGTTGGAAAGCCCGCTCCATCGGTCGTTGGACCAGAGTCGGTGCCACCCTGGCGAGCGCAGCATCAGCGATAGCGGCCGCCCGGGCCGTGCGGGCAATCTCGCCTGTTGACTTGGTACGACGCAGGCGCTCCACGAGATGAAATAATGGAACGCAGGTCATCCGTTCATCGATCGACGCCAGGCTCTGCTGCGCCGACCAACTGATGGTTGCCGCCTCCAGACCAAGTTTGACAATGTTATGTACACGTAGGAATTCGGTGAGCCACTTCGTTTGGGCAACGGCGCTGCGTCGAATCACGATCTCTACCGACGCCTCCGCCGCTGTCGTCTCATCGGCCGCCTGCTCCGCGTACCGACCGTCGGTCAGCAGCGTCGTCCCTTCAGCGGTCACGACAAGTCGAGCTGCGGAACCGGTGAATCCGCTAAGCGCGCGTATGTTTGCGAGGTCGGTAACGAGGACGCCATCAAGCCCCTCGTTGTGGGCAACTAACGCTTGGAGGGCGACCAAACGCCGACCAGCGAGAACCGGAGGAAGCGACCCCACCAGACGCTTGAGATCCCACCCGGCCTCAAGGGCAAGGTGCACATCCTGAAGCGACGGAGCCGCAAGAATCGCCGCAGTGGACTCATCGATCTCGATCGCCGCGCTGCTCTGGTTCGCCATCAGCCAGCCAGCCCCATCAACCGCAGCGCCGCCTCAACGGCGAGCGGGTAACCATGACCGCCGAACCCCTGCACCGAGCCATGCACGACCGGCGCAATCACGCTCGTGTGCCGCCACTTCTCGCGGGCATGGGTGTTGGAGAGGTGCAACTCGACCTTCACGCCACTAAAGGCTCCCAGAGCGTCGGCCAACGACCACGAATAGTGGGTCAGCGCCCCGGCGTTGACCACAATCGCCGCACACCGATGGCGGGCACCCTGCACCGCCTGCACGAGCGAACCCTCGTCGTTCGCCTGCACATGCTCCGTGTCGCATCCCGCACGGTGCGCGGTCTCTCGCGCCACGGCCACGTGATCATCGAGGGTGGACGAACCGTAAATCTCGGGTTGACGGGTGCCGAGCAAATTCAGATTGGGACCGGAGAGCAGCAACAAAATCGGACGAACATCGCTCATCGCACTGCCTCCAAAGCATCAAGCAACACATCGCGGTCAACGCCTACGACGGTCTCAATTCCGTTCGGTCCGTCGAGCACGAACGTCAGTCCATCAAGCGCTTTCTTGTCCCGACCCATCAAACGGATCAATTCCTCGGAGTCAAGACCGGGCGGGATCTTCGTCGAGAGGTCATATCCGGCCACCACCGCTCGATGTTCGGCGACCCGGGCGGCGTCAATACGGCCGAGTCGGTATCCCAGCTCGGCAGCGAAGATCAGACCCATGGCCACCGATTCCCCATGCATCACCGAGAAGCCGGTGGCGATCTCAATGGCATGACCAAGGGTGTGACCGTAGTTGAGGATCGCTCGCC
>JAYTVF010000203.1:0-1824 GCA_043744155.1 Acidimicrobiia bacterium
CCGTCGCAGTCGTCCCGGTTTGAGACGCATGACAACCCCCGGGTCCGGCCTTGGTGGGGGCGATGAAGTATCCGGCCAGCGTCGAAACTCCGGGTGCCAACGAGACCTTGAAGCTGTAGATGGCGTTCGGTAGAAGCCCGGCCACCGCGAAGTGCCCGGCGGCATCGGAATACACCGTGGTGACCGTCGCCCCAGACGAATCCAACACGTGCACCGCAATGTTGGAAATGCCGCGAGTCGGCAGGTCCTTTATGGTTGAACTCAGGTCGGCGTCCATCCAGATCGTGCCGCCGATGCGGGCGGTCAGGGTCGGGTCAGCCAACCGTACGCCGACCTGCAAGGGCTCGCCGGTGAGCAACTCGAACGGTCCCTTGCTGTTCAGCAACGTGGCGGTATAGGCGAGGCTGTTCCACGAGATCGGTGGCGTTGCGGCAGCCGGCGGTGCCGCTCCTCGCAGTCGAGCACTTAAGGTGACCCGGATGGTCTCACCAGGCTGCAGTGGGCTGGCTGGCGTGTAACGCAATGCCCATGATCGGGCGCCGGCCTGAGCCCCGACGTTCCAACTGTTGGCGTCACATCCGGCCGGGCCGGTGACGGTGCCGGCAGCGCCAAGAGATCCGCCTGCTGCCTTGATCTGGTCGCCGTCGGCGCTGTCCCATCGACACGGGTTGTTCGACGACGACACGGCGATATTGAGCTCGGCGGCGGATACCGGTGCATATGTGCCGGCCGAACCGCCGTGTTCGACGGCGTCGATGGCAATCAACTCTTCGTTCCACTCGGAATTGCGAGGCATGCTCGGCGATGCCACGGTGGAATCTCCGATCCAGGGCAAGATGTCGACAAGATCAAATCGTACCAACGGCGATGTGCCGCTGTTGGTGAGCACAAACTGGTACGTCGACGTTCCGGTGAGATCGGTGGTGCCGTAGGCGGGGTACTTGGTGGCCACCGTGTCGAGTGCTCCCTGCACATCGGCGGAGGCGGCGATGGCCTCGCTGCCCTGAGGAGTTACCCAACTCGACCCGCCCGAGCGGCAACGCCTATCGGCCACATTTCCGTCGCCATCTCGATCGGCCTTGTCAGCCTCCTCAATCGCGCACCACGAAGAGAACGGCTTGCTGGCTGGCACGACCTCGAACGGCGACGCCGTCGACTCGGTGTCAATGGTGGTTCCGGGCACCACGGCAGGCTTCAGCCGGGCCGACACATACACGCCGACCGCGCTGTCGATGCCCGTCTTGCCTGGCAGGGTGCAGCCCTTAAAGCTCCATCGCAACAGCGTTTGCGTACCTTGGAAATTGGGGAGCACCTCAAAGGTTGGGGCATTGCACCCCGGCTGCAATTGCGGGTCGATGGCCGCAGCCAAGGGTGCAGGCGCACTCACCGAGACATAGGAGTGCCACCAGCTGCCACCGGGAGTTGTGATGTACTCGAGATTGGGATCGAGCAATACGGTAAGCACCGGGTCAACCAGATCGCCGTAACCTTGGGAAAAGTTGTGCGACACGGCGGCGTACGCGACGTCGCGAAGGCCCAAGCTCGCGGTCGGAAACGACGAAATCGGCGCTGGATTCAGCCAGTCCCACGATGAGCGAAGGGGTTGGCCGGGTGCTCCGACCAACTCGAGGTTGGTGTCGATGAGAGGATACTGCTCGTAAATCGTCATGGCCGAGCACGACGAACCCGAAGCGCCCGCCACGTACGTCGCGCAGTTCGTGATTGTCGAACCGGGAGGCGTCGCCGTATCCACGAAAGTGCTGATGTTCAGGTAGTCACTGACGCCCGCAGGCACATCGACCTTGATCCGCGTCACGCCCGGAA
>JAYTVF010000204.1:0-5827 GCA_043744155.1 Acidimicrobiia bacterium
GCCGGGTCCGATCCGTCGCTGGTTGTCGAGGTACACGGCACCATGCGCCGGTACACCTGCTGGACGTGCGGCGAATCCGGCCCGATGTCGATCATGCTCGACCGTGTTCGCGCCGGTAATCCAGACCCAGCGTGCAGTATGTGCGGCGGCGTGGTGAAGTCAGCCACCATCTCTTTCGGCCAGTCGCTCGTGGCCGAGGTGATCGACCGGGCGCTGCAAGCCGCCCAAGACTGTGATGTGTTGCTCGTGGTCGGCACGTCACTCAAGGTCTATCCTGTCGCCAACATGGTGCCCCGAGCCCGGGCAAACGGGGCCAAGGTCATCATCGCAAACGGCGAGCCGACCGCCATGGATGGCTTAGCCCATCTCATTCTACGTGGCTCGTCCAGCGAAATTTTGCCCCGGATCTGTGAGGCAAAGCCTTTCAGTCTCCGCTAACGCAAGCGGCGTGATTGCCCGAATCCCATGCCGTCACTGATCTCTCGGGCGCAGCGGCGAACAAGCCCAATGTATTTTTGCAGCTGCTCGCCCGTCATGCTGGCCGCCGGGCCAACAAGGGACACCGCCGCTATACAGCTACCGTCACGTCCAAAGACGGGAGCACCAATGCTCGTTACGCCCGGCTGGCTTTCCTCCACGCTGACCGCGTAGCCCTGCGCCCGCGCCGTCGCGAGCGCTTCATTGAATAGGTTAGCGCTCGTGATGGTGCGCGCAGCTGCGCGCACCAAGCCTCGGGCTAACACTGCGTCGGTCAGGTGCGGCTCGCCGAACGCCAGCAAGCATTTGCCCGACGACGTCACATACGCCGGCATGCGCCGACCAAGGCGATGAAACATACGGGCCGTGCCGGGCGACTCAAAGCGTTCGATATAGACCACGTCTGTTCCATCGAGTACCGCGAGGTGCACCGCCTCGTGACCACTCGCGCGAAGCCGTTCGAGCGGCTCGCGCGCCACCTCATGCAGCCGGAGACCTGACACGACCAGCTGGCCGAGCTCGTGAAGCTTCAGCCCGAGCCGATAACGGTCATCAGAAGTCTTGATCACGTAGCCATATTCGAGAAGCGTCGCCAGCGAGCGGTGCACGCTGCTCTTGCCCATGTTCAGCCTACGAGCCAGCTCAGAAACGCCGAGCACGGGCTCGGCGTAACTGAACGCCTCTAGGATCTGCAGCGTTTTGGCAACGCTCGTTAGCTGATCGCTCAAGAGAGTCGACCGTAGCCGAGACGCGAGCCGATCAGTGCTCTGGCTCGATGCCGACGACCCGGTTCGACGACACAATCTCGACAGACTCGCAGCAACCGGCGCAATAGCAGTCGAACACCCGATCCCGGCCATACCAGTACTCGACCACCAGGCCGCCGTCGCTGTACGAAGCGCCGCACATCGGACAGTGCCGTGGCCGATCTCGTAGATGCAGCGCGACATGTGACGGATCGGGCGCTGGCGTGGGAACAGTCACGCCACGCACCAGACTAAGCGGGGGGCGGTCAGGTCGGGGGTCTGACAAGGCTCGTCAGCCCACCTTGCGTTGAGAGTCTTTGTGAATCTGGATCATGCGTTCGAACTGCGGCGAGAACCGATGCGAGCCCATCGTGAGCCACTGGATAGCAAACTCGGGCCCGGCCCCGAACTTGTTCTTCTCGCAGGGTAGATCGATGCGATCGTGCTCGAACCGCACCACGCCCATCGGATCCTCCCCCGCCTTCACCCGAGCCAGATTGTCCTTGAACAACCGTCGCACCTTGACGGCCCCGAGGTCACTCTTGCCGATATGTTCCTGGCTACGGTCCGTGATCGGGCCCTGGGTGACCCATGCCATGAGATCCTGGCCCTCGACGTAGTCTGTACGGATCTTGCCCTTGCCATCGATCCACGGCAGTTCGTATTCGCAGACCTCGTTGGGGCCTTCGACCGGGTAATTCTCGCCCGGATGGTGCACGGAATAAAACACAACCCAGGTGGTGGTGTCGTCGATAGGCACACGAATCTGCATCTGATCGGTACCTGCTCCGCCGACGCGCATGTTGTACGGGAACATCAGCGGATGACCGATCTTCCAATCGTCGTCCTCCTTACTCTGCCCTTCGAGGAGACGACGTTTGATGATGCCGTACTCATAGTCGTCGAAGGCGACGGCCTGGTGCTTCTTTTGGAAGCTCTTCGGGGCGACGAAACCCTCTTTGTTCCCCAGGTATTCGAAGTAGTAGCCGTGCAGCCATTCGACGTGATGCGGGTCGACGGCGTTTTCCATCGTCTGCAGGAAGTTGCACGGCAGCTTGGCCCAGCCAGCGTCACGCACGCCGTCCATGACGTAGACGTCGAAACGGGGCAGCATCGGCACCGGGGCCTTGCCGATGTAGGTCCACAGCAGGCCGCCCATTTCCTCTACCGGGTATGCACCAATGGTGACGCGGTCTTTGAAGGTCGAGGCCGGGCCTTCCGCAGGCTGATCGAGGCAGGCGCCTTGCTCGTTGAAGAGCCACCCGTGGTAGGCACAACGAATGCCGCAATCTTCAACGATGCCGTACTCCATTGAGACGGAACGATGGGGGCACTTCTCGTCGACCATACCGTAGGTGCCCGACTGATCGTGGTACATCACAAAGTTCTCACCAAGCAACCGCACCGTCTTGGTGTGGCCCTTGGGAATATCCTTCGAGAAGGCCAGCGGATACCAGTAGAACCGCATGACCTCGCCCATCGGCGTGCCGGGACCGACGTGGGTAAGAAGTTCGTTTTCTTCGACGCTAAGCATGGTCAGCTCCTGTTCGTTGGGCTGGGCGCGTACCAGCTCGGGGTGTGCGTGACGGGAATCTCGATTTCGATACCGCGCCCGCGATAGGTGAGGCCGGCGCGGGTGAGTCCTTCGAACACTCGGATGCGCACATCCTCGGTGTTGTGCGGTTCTCCGGGGTCATGACCCACCGCGGCCGTAGCAACGGCCCGGATCGGCCCAGAATGGCCGCAGACGAAAATTTTGGTGTCGGGCTGCGACTGGCCGATCATGTCCAAAATGCCCTTCCAGTGGCGTCGGACAACCAAAATGGGCGGCTCGAAGTTCATGTAGGGCAGCGTGAGCCAATGCGTGATGGGATCCCCGCCCGATTGCAGGATGAGGAAGAACCGCTTCATCTCGGTCATCCAGCCGGGCCGATCCCCGTCGCCGAAACGCTGATAATCCTCGTGCTCGTTCGCGAACTGTACGAACGCGGCGGTGCAGTCCATTTCCTTGCCGTCTTCCACGTACACCTGGAAGTTGTCAAAATCCTTGTTCGGGACCGGATCCTCGATCGTGACGCCACCGATGCCATACCGGCTCAGCGCCTGCAGCATGCCGCTGCGCACGCCTTCGGCCGTCTCCTTCGCACGAGCCGTCGGTGCGTGCGGCAACTTCACGGTCATGCCTTCCTTCAGACCCTTGGCAAGGTCTTGCCCCTTGCGGCGGGCTTGCCAATGGCCGAGAGGCGTGAGCGCACCGTCGGTGACGTACCCCTGGGTTTGACCGTGGCGGATGAGGCGAACCTCGTACGCCATCTGTTGCTTGCGTCGCATCGAGTCAGGCAGTTGCAGCTCACGAGGCGCCACCGTTTCGCGGGCGAACGCTTCGGTGCGACCGGGAGGGCTGGTGTCGCGGTCCATTTCGACCAGTGAGTCGAGGAGGGACCGTTCACGGGCCCGGAGCAGAAATGCTGGCTCTTGGGTCTCGGCCTCCTTGACGACGCGGGCGGCGGCGCCCGCACGTCGAGCTTCATAGGCCGCCAGGTAGGCAGGCGCGTTATCGCGTGTGGTTTGATTGGCCATCACTCAACCTCAGGTGTAGATCGAGACGAACGAATCAACGACCTTGTTCTCGTAATAGAACAGGGCCTTGCCCAGCTGGTCTTCAGTCCAGGTAATGGTTTCCCAGTCGGTGTCGGTCTTATAGCCACCGGTGAAGACCTCGTTGCGGTTACCGACCGGATCGAAGAAGTAAATCGTGTGGCCACGAGTAATGCCGTGCCGCGTCGGTCCGATGTCGATGTCGATGCCGTTCATTCGCAAGGTGTCGGCGGCGCGGCCAACGTCGGCCCAGCTGTCGAGCCAGAAGGCGAAGTGATGCAGACCACCGTTGGCGCCGCGAGTGAAGGCGATGTCGTGCGGCTGGCGCGAGCGCTCAAAGAACACGATGAGCTGATGGCCCTCGTTGCTGACGAGCTGCTCGGACAGACGGAACCCAAGCACATTCTCCATGAAATGCGCCGCATCGGGCACGTTCTCGGTGGTGAGGAGACAGTGGTCGAGACGGGGCGGTGCGATTCCGACCAGATCCATCGGCATGGGCGGCGGGTTAAAGAGCGGCAACCCGTTACCGACCTTTTCCATCTTGGCGTAGATTTCCATCTCGTGACCGGTTGGACCATCGAACCGGATAGCCGCGCCCTGGCCCATCTCGTCTCCGACGTTTAGCCGTGTGACCGTGCAGCCATACTTCTCGAGCTTGGTCTCGTACCCTTCGAGATCATCGATCGACTCGGTCTTGAAGGCCACATGCTCCAGGCCGTAGCGATTGGATCCGGTCAGGATGACCGAGTGATGGTCCTGCTCGTCCCACCCCTTCAAATACACCTTGTTGTCCTGCCGAGCGACCTCACGAAGGCCTAAGACCTCGGTGTAGTACGCGGCACACAACTCAAGGTCAGGGGTGCGGACTTCTACGTGCCCAAGCCGAAAGATTGCCATGGGCCCATAGTGCTACAGCCCTCGTCCTACCGAAAGCCCGTCGTTCCGCTTTGCGGACCGCGGTTGGGATCGGTTCGACACGCGTTCGGTCAACCGAGAGGCACGGGGACGACGATTTCCTTGCCGCCGCCCAGTGCATTCACAATGAACCCCTGCAGAGTCCTATCGCCCGCCATGGCACCGGATTCGTGCCGCACCGACACGGTGGTGTGCTCGCATTGTGCCAGCCCGAGTGACGCAGTCATCACGTGCAACCCTCGGCAAACGAAGACCTCGACCGAGGCAACATCGACGAGCACCCGCAACTCCAAGCGACCAGGCAGACCTACTGAAACCTTCCCGACGGCTTCCCAGGTGCCACCCCCAACCTGACGAGACAGGGTCAAGGTACCGCTTTTGCCGTCGTAGCCGATCCGAGCGCCAGACCCGGGACCTCGCTCGAGCGTGAGGACCATGCCGCGCGTCTCCTCCGGCGACAGCAAAACCAAGTCGAGCGCAACACTTGGAACCTCAGCCCCGCCAGACTCGGACAACATGATCACGGCCGCCTGGTCCCATTTTATGGCCTCGGTGACTGGCCACTGTCTCAGACCAATTCCTTCAGCACGTCCTACCAGCGAGAGTTGGCGGGGCACGGACATCTGGCCTCGCCATTGCGAGCCGGTCGCCGGCGGCGGGTGCACCCAGTTGTAGACCCAACCGATCCAGACCGTGCGGCCAAGCGGGTCACCGAACCACGATTGCGGGGCGTAGAAATCCGGTCCCCAGTCGGCCCAGCTTGCCGGCTGAGTCGGTGCGAAGGTCCGACCGTCGAACTGGCCGACAACGTAGGCCGTACCGCTTCCTCCGGCTGGCGCACCATCGGCAATGCCGATGGTGAGTACCCAGGCCATCTTGTCGGACCCTTCGATCGGTAGCTCGAACATGTCGGGTGTCTCCCAGACGGCGCCAGCCGCACCGATATCGGCCGAGAAGGTCGAAAGCGGTTGCCACGAGCGCAGGTCAGCGGAATCATAGAACCAGATCTCCCGCCCGACCGCGAGCAGCATGACCCACCGCGCACGGGCGGCGCACCAAAAGATCTTCGGGTCGCGGAAGTCCGGCGC
>JAYTVF010000205.1:0-5821 GCA_043744155.1 Acidimicrobiia bacterium
CCCGACATGCCCGCACCGAAGTTGCGTCCCGTCGGGCCGAGCACTACCACCCTTCCGCCGGTCATGTATTCACAGCCATGGTCGCCCACGCCTTCGACCACGGCGGTCGCCCCCGAGTTGCGGACGCAGAACCGCTCCCCCACGAGTCCGCGCAGGAAGATCTCACCCGAGGTGGCGCCGTAGCCAATAACGTTGCCAGCGATCACGCTGGTTTCCGCGGCGAAGGTCGACCTGCGATCGGGGTGGACGATGAGGCGCCCGCCCGACAGGCCCTTGCCGAGGTAGTCGTTACAGTCACCCTCAAGGCGCATGGTGATGCCAGCGGGCAAGAACGCGCCGAAGCTCTGCCCCGCCGAACCGGCGAAGTTGATCTCGATCGTGCCGTCACGCAGCCCTTGCGGCCAGCTTTTGGTGACCTCATGCCCGAGCATGGTGCCAACCGTGCGGTTGACGTTGCGGATCGGCAGAGTGATCTGTACCCGATGGCCGTCCATGATGGCGGGTTGCGCCCGTTGGATCAGCTCGTTGTCGAGCGCCTCGCCGAGGCCGTGATCCTGCGCAACCGACTGGAATAGGGTCTGACCGTAGGGGTTCTGCGGCACGGCTAATATCGGGCTGAGGTCGAGGCCGCTGGCCTTCCAGTGGTCGACCGCCAGTCGTGTGTCGAGGCATTCGACATGGCCAACAGCCTCGGCGATAGTGCGAAAGCCCAGCTCAGCCAGTAATTCACGCACCTCTTCGGCGATGAACTCGAAGAAGTTGACCACGAACTCGGGCTTGCCACTAAACCGTTTACGCAGCTCAGGATTTTGCGTTGCCACACCCACCGGGCAGGTATCGAGGTGACACACACGCATCATCACGCAGCCCGATACCACCAGCGGAGCGGTGGCGAAACCAAATTCCTCGGCGCCAAGCAACGCGGCCACCACGACATCGCGGCCGGTCTTGAGCTGACCGTCGGCCTGCACCACGATCCGGTTGCGTAGGCCGTTGAGCAGCAGCGTCTGCTGGGTCTCGGCCAGGCCCAGCTCCCACGGCGCTCCGGCGTGTTTGAGTGAGGTGAGCGGACTCGCTCCGGTGCCACCATCGTGACCCGATATCAGCACGACGTCGGCCTTGGCCTTGGAGACACCGGCGGCGACAGTGCCGACACCGACTTCGGCGACCAGCTTCACGTGGACGCGAGCGGCCGGGTTGGCGTTCTTGAGATCGTGGATGAGTTGCTTGAGATCCTCGATCGAGTAGATGTCGTGGTGCGGAGGCGGGCTGATAAGCCCGACCCCGGGAGTGGAATGCCGAGTCTTGGCCACCCACGGGTACACCTTATGACCGGGCAGCTGACCGCCCTCACCGGGCTTGGCCCCCTGCGCCATCTTGATCTGCAGGTCATCGGCGTTCGTGAGGTATTCGCTGGTGACACCGAAGCGACCCGACGCTACCTGCTTGATCGAACTACGCCGCACGGGGTCGTGCAACCGCTCGCTGTCCTCGCCACCCTCGCCGGTGTTGCTCTTGCCGCCAATCCGGTTCATGGCCACCGCCATGGTTTCGTGCGCTTCTGCCGAGATCGAGCCGTAGCTCATGGCCCCCGTGGAAAACCGCTTGACGATCTGGGAAACCGGCTCGACCTCATCGAGGGGGATCGACGCACGCTCGCCCGGCGCGAACGCGAACAAGCCGCGCAGGGTGGCCAGCTTCCTCGACTGATCATTCACCAGCGCCGTGTACTGCTTGAAGATGTCGTAGCGCTTGGCCCGGGTGGCGTGCTGCAGCTTGAACACCGTGTCGGGGTTGAACAGATGCACCTCGCCCTCGCGACGCCACTGGTACTCGCCCCCGAGTTCAAGCTGGCGGTGTCGGCGCAACTCGGGTCGGCTCGGGTGTGCAACAGCATGACGGGCGGCAACCTCTGCGGCGATCTCATCAAGGCCGATGCCGCCAAGGCGGCTCACGGTGCCGGTGAAGTATTCGTCCACCAAATCCCGGCCCAGACCAATCGCTTCGAAAATCTGGGCTCCGGTGTAGCTGGCCACAGTCGAGACGCCCATCTTCGACATCACCTTCAGTACACCCTTGCCAGCGGCCTTGATGTAGTTCTTTACCGCCTTATGGGCATCCATTCCGCCCAGGCCGTTGAGGTCCTCCGAGATCATGTCTTCGATCGATTCGAAGGCCAGATACGGGTTGACCGCTCCGGCGCCGTAGCCGATCAGCAAGGCCATGTGATGCACTTCGCGGGCGTCACCAGCCTCAATGACCAGACCGACGTGCGTACGCGTCTTTTCTCGGATGAGGTGATGATGAACCGCAGCGGTGAGTAACAGCGACGGGATGGCCGCGAAGGCATCGTCGGCGTTGCGATCGGAGAGCACAATGATGCGGGCACCGTTGGCAATATGGCGGCTGACCTCATGACGAATGGCGTCAATGGCCCGCTTCAGTGCCAGCCCCCCACCAGTCACCCGGTACAGCCCAGACACCACCACAGAACCAAAGCCGGGCTGATCACCGTCATCATTGATGTGGATGAGCTTGGCGATTTCGTCGTTATCGAGGATCGGGAACGACAATCCGACCTGCTTGCAGCTGTCCGCGGTTGGCACCAACAGATTGCCCTCCGGTCCGAGCGACGAGCTGACCGCCGTTACGACCTCCTCGCGGATGGCATCGAGCGGCGGGTTGGTGACCTGGGCGAACAGCTGCGAGAAGTAATCGAACAGCAGCCGAGGTTTGTCACTGAGCACGGCTAGCGGTGTATCGGTGCCCATCGAGCCGAGGGCTTCGCCACCGGTCTTGGCCATGGGGGCCACCAGGATCTTGAGCTCTTCATGGGTGTACCCGAACATCTGCTGACGACGCAACACACTGTCGTGGCTGAAGACCACGTGCTCCCGGTCGGGCAAACTGGCCAGATCGACGCTTCCCTCGGCCAGCCACTCGGCGTAAGGGTGCTCGTTGGCCAGGGTCGACTTGATTTCCTCATCGTCAATGATGCGACCCTGTGCGGTGTCGATGAGGAACATGCGACCAGGCTGGATCCGACCCTTACGCACGATCTTGGTCGGGTCGATGTCTATGACCCCAACCTCGGAGGCCATCACGACGAGATCGTCGTCGGTGATCCAGTAGCGGCTCGGACGCAGGCCGTTACGGTCAAGCACAGCTCCGATGACGGTGCCGTCGGTGAAGGCGATGGAAGCCGGGCCATCCCAGGGTTCCATCAGCGAGGCGTGGTACTTGTAGAAGGCTCGGCGGGCCGGGTCCATGGTCGGATGGTTCTCCCACGGCTCGGGAATCATCATCAAAACCGCGTGCGGCAGGCTGCGACCACCGAGATGCAACAACTCGAGCACCTCGTCGAAGCTGGCCGTATCGCTGCCGGCCGGATTGCAGATCGGAAAGAGACGGCTGACATCTCCGGCGATCTGATCGGTGGCCAGCATCGATTCGCGTGCGCGCATCCAGTTCCGGTTGCCTTGCACGGTGTTGATCTCACCGTTGTGGGCCACCAGGCGGTAGGGATGCGCCAATGGCCAGGACGGAAAGGTGTTCGTCGAGAAGCGGCTGTGCACAAGAGCCAGAGCCGATTCGATGCGGTCATCAGCCAGATCGGGGAAGAACGCCTGCAGCTGAGGCGTGGTGAACATGCCCTTGTAGACCAGCGTGCGGGCCGACAGGCTGGGGAAATACACGTTGTCGACTTCTCGCTCTGCCCGCTTACGCAGCGGATACACCTTGCGGTCGAGCGCGATGCCGGATGCGCCGGCCAGATCGGCGAGGAAGAGCTGCTTAAATGTCGGCATGACGGCGACCGCACTGGCCCCAAGCGTGCTTGGGTCGGTCGGCACGTCACGCCAGCCCAACACGACCAGACCCTCGTCGCCGGCGATGGTCTCGATAGCGGCGCAGGCCTTGTGCCTCTCCTCGTCGTCGACCGGTAAAAAAGCCAGCCCAACGGCATACTGACCGGCTTCGGGCAAGGGGAATCCGACCACGCCGCGCAAGAAGCGGTCGGGCACCTGCAACAGAATGCCCGCACCGTCGCCGGTGTTGGCTTCGGCGCCGGTGGCCCCGCGGTGTTCCAGATTGCACAGCGCGCCAAGCGCCGTTGCGACCAGGGAGTTCGACCGCCTGCCCTGCACGTCTGCCACGAACGACACGCCGCAGCTGTCATGCTCGTGGCGCGGATCGTAGAGGCCTTGCGCCAGGGGTAGCGCGCTAAAGGGAAGCTGGTCGTTCGACATATTGCGTCGTCCTTTGTCCAAAGTGTTGCGAGGCACGGGGCGGCGCAAAGGACGGCACTGGCCTTCGCGTGGGGAACAATACCGCACGTACCCGCCCGTGGAACGAACCGTTTTCGGTGGTACGAGTGTGCCTCGCGACACAATCGGTGCGGAGTGTCAGGCTCAGTAGACGGCTGGACGCTTCCCCATCGCAGCGCTGATGGCCTCGATCTGTTCGGGCTTGCCGATCAAGGTACGTATCACCCGTCGCTCCTCGGCCAGCTGCGTGGCGACATCGGCGCCGCCATAGGCCGACCGCAAAAGCTCCTTGGCACCACGAATAGCGGCCGGACTTTTACCGGCTATTTCGGCCGCCAGAGCGAGTGCGTCGGCGAGCGGCGTCGTGCTGACACGGGTGGCGAGCCCGATCCGCACCGCTTCCTCACCATCCACCATGCGACCGGTTGTGGTGAGCTCCATAGCCACATCAGCTCGCACAAGCTGCGCAAGTCGGAACGTACCGGTCATATCGGGGATAAGGCCCCACTTGATCTCGAGAATGCTGATCTTTACGTCGGGTGCCACGATACGGATGTCGGCGCCCAACGCGATCTGCGCGCCGCCGCCCAGGGCAACGCCGTGCACGGCGGCGATCACCGGAACCGGCAGCTCCTGCCAGACCCAGCTCACCTGTTGGGCACGATGGGTCAACCCGCCCGGCATCAAGGAAATGAGCGCGGGTGAGGGGTCAGGGTTTTCCGTTGCGCCAGCCATGGCGGCAAACGAACTCATGTCGAGCCCAGCGCAAAAGGCGCGGCCTTCACCCGAGAGAACGACGGCGCGTAGGCCGGGCTCGACCTTAAGTCGTTCGCCGACTTCCACCAGGGCGGTGAACATCGCTGCGTCCAACGCGTTCATCTTGTCAGCTCGGGTCATACGTACATCGGCAACACCGTTGGTGATAACACAGGAAACACGATCGCTCATGGGTTCATGTTGCCATGGCTGACGACTGGTGCGTCGAGGTCGACAGTACGATGCCGACAATGAAGCGTCGTCCGGGGATCACCCTGTTCAGTCTTGTCGGGCTCGTACTCCCGCTCGTTGGTGGCGTGGCTGGTTCGGCCGCGGCGGCGGGCGTAACGGCCAACTCCTTCGTCGGTATCACTCCTACGCGTGTGCTCGATACGAGAGTCACTACCCGCTTGATCGCCAACGTCACCCGCACCATTGCGCTGTCGACGCCAGCCAACGCGGTCGGGGTCTCGTTGAACCTCACCATCACCAGAGCGACCGGGGATGGTTTTGCGTCAATTCATCCATGCATGCAAGGTGGCCTTGGTACCTCGACCGTGAATTTCCGCCCCGGCATTGATGTCGCCAACGCCGCTCCGTTTGCGCCGACTGAAGGCGGCGTCTGTGTCACGGCCAGCGTGGCGACCGATGTGGTGGTCGACGCCGTCGGCTGGTGGATGAGCACCGGAGGCGGTGCCCTCGCTGCCCACGCGCCGACTCGGCTGCTCGACTCCCGCGAGACCGTGTTGCGACCCAAGACACGCACCATTCCGATTCCCGCGACGCAAACTGTGGGCTTG
>JAYTVF010000206.1:0-5812 GCA_043744155.1 Acidimicrobiia bacterium
TCGTTCTTCACCGAAGGCGTGGGTGCCGGCCCTCGCAAGCACATGGACATCCTGGGTCTTGGTATGGCCGACGGCTGTGAGTTGCGCATACATCCGACCGGGAAGGCGCAAATCCGTCTTTCCGTGCAGACCCAGGGGCAAGGCCACGAGACGACCTTCGCTCAGATCGTCGCTCACGAGCTTGGCATCCCGCCTGAGGACGTCGAGGTCATCCACGGTGATACCGACAACACGCCTTTCGGACTCGGCACGTACGGGTCTCGATCCACTCCTGTTTCGGGTGCAGCCGCAGCCATTGTGTCCCAAAGAGTGCGGGCCAAAGCCCGCATCGTGGCTGCGGCCGCGCTCGAGTGTTCGCCGGATGACCTTGATTGGAACCATGGTCGCTGGCAGGTGAAGGGCGATGCCGAGCAGGGTAAGACCATTCAGGAGATCGCCATGCTGGCGCACTCGTCGCTTGAACTCCCCGAGGGCGTCGAAGGCCATCTCGACGCCACCGTTGTGTACAACCCGCCAAATCTCACCTATCCCTTTGGTGCGTATATCTGCGTCGTCGACGTCGATCCTGGCACCGGCGAGGTCAAGGTCCGCCGATTCATCGCCGTGGATGATTGTGGTCCGCGAATCAATCCGATGATCGTCGAGGGCCAGGTGCATGGTGGCCTGGCTGACGGCATCGGCATGGCGCTGATGCAGTCGATCACCTTTGACACCAACGGCAACTGCCTCGGCGGATCCTTTATGGACTATCTGCTGCCGACGTCGATGGAGGTGCCCACCTTTGAGCTGGGAGAAACGGTGACACCATCGCCACACCATCCGCTCGGAGTGAAGGGCGTAGGGGAATCGGCAACGGTCGGCTCGCCGCCAGCGGTCGTGAATGCGGTCATCGACGCCCTGAAGCCGTTCGGCGTAACGGAAGCCGACATGCCGCTGACACCGGCTCAGGTATGGATGACAATCCAGGGACGCGCACCGCGCACCGACCTGGCCTACGAATAACATTCGCCGGGCCCGGCTGTCGGCAAGGGGCGAACGATCCCCTTTGCCTGACGGTCGACGGTAGAACAAGCGCAAAGGAGCCTGAACGAGATGAGTAGACCAGATCTCGCGGAGCGAGCCGCACACTTGCGTCGCTTGCGCGTGCCGTTCGTGTTTGCGCGCGTCGTCTTGGCCGAGCGACCGACCTCGGCCAAACCTGGCGACGAAGCCATCATTTTGGCTGATGGCACGATCGACGGTTTCGTTGGTGGCGACTGTGCCGAGTCGACGGTGCGCGCCCAAGCCCTCGTACTGCTCGACTCTGGGGAATCGCTGCTTTTGCGAGTGTCGCCCGTGCCCGAGGGTCCTCAACCCAACAAACTCAGCGTTCACAACCCGTGCCTGTCGGGTGGAACGCTCGAGATTTTTCTGGAACCGCAGCGCCCGGCACCGTATGTGGCGGTGCTGGGAGACACGCCCGTGGCTCGCGCCGTCTTCGCAGTCGGGGCACCGCTCGGCTATGAAATTGCGTCTTTCGTTGAGCCCTTGCCCGAAGATGTCGCTGCCGTTGTCGTGGCCACTCACGGGCGGGACGAGGCCGAGGCATTGACCGTTGCCCTGCGGGCACAGGTGCCCTACGTCGGTTTAGTAGCGAGCCGGAAGCGAGGCGAATCGGTCGTAGCGTCGTTGGACATCGGCGGATCGATGAAAGCGAGCGTGCGCACGCCGGCCGGGCTGGACATCGGTGCGCGAACGCCAGCAGAAATCGCTCTGTCGATTTTGGCTGAGATCGTGTCGGTTCGACCGCGACCGACCGCGCGGACCATCTCGACCGAGGACGGCACCGGATCCTCGCTGGTAAACGGCATCGATCCGGTCTGCCAAATGGCGGTGGCGATGGTCGAATCCTCGCTGCATCTCGACCAAGACGGAACTCGCTACTGGTTTTGTGGCAGCGGATGCCTTCGGGCATTCGCCAACGATCCAGGCGCCTACACACCTTCGGCCTCGTGACCGTCTTTTTTGAAGCTTCGGGAGCAGCTGCACGTGACTGATGTACCGTGCTCAGATGCCGTGGTCTCGGTCGCGGATCTGCTTCCGACTACCGCGGAACTGGCGCGGCAGCTAGATCGCGTCGGGTACCTCACCGACCTCGGGCTGGCCACGGCCCTGTTTTGCGCCATCCGCTTGCCGCAGCCACTTTTGCTGGAGGGTGAGGCCGGTGTCGGGAAAACGGAAGCGGCCAAGTCGATCGCAGTCATGCTCGAGACTCCGCTCATTCGCCTACAATGCTTCGAAGGCATCACTGCCTCCGAAGCCCTGTATGAGTGGAACTATCAGCGCCAACTACTCGCCATACGCTTGGCCGAAGATGTAGGCGGCCGTCGATCCGAGGACAGTCTTTTTACCGCTGACTATCTCACAGAACGTCCGTTACTACATGCCTTGCGTCACAAGGGTCCGCGCCCGGCCGTGCTGTTGATCGACGAAATCGATCGGGCCGATGATGAGTTCGAGGCCTTTTTGTTCGAGATGCTGGCAGAGTCGACGGTCACGATTCCCGAACTCGGCACGGTGCATGCCACTCATCCTCCGGTGGTGATCCTGACGTCGAACCGAACGCGCGATCTGCACGATGCGCTGAAGCGGCGATGTCTCTACCATTGGATCGATTATCCGCCGCTGCAGCGCGCCACGGACATCATCCGAAGACGAGTCCCGGCGTCCCGAGTGACCTTGGCCGAGCAAGTGGCCCGGGCGGTCGGACGGCTGCGCTCGTTGGATGTGCAAAAACAGCCGGGCATCGCCGAGGCCATCAGTTGGGTGGCGGCCCTGCAGGCGCTGGGGCTTGAGACGCTCAGTGCTGAGTCGGTGCGGCATACGCTTGGGTCGGTGCTGAAGTATCGCGAGGACATCGATGTCGCCGCCGAACGTGGTCTGCATTGGGTCGCTACCGGTAGCGAGTCGTGACCTCGATGACCTCTGCCGGTCTTGGTGGGGTCGATCTAGCCGAGATCGCAGGACGTTTCGGCGAGCTGCTTCACGCCGCTGGTGTCCCGGTGACTCCGGCGACCGCGGGCCGATTCGCGGCTGCGCTGGCGCTGGTGAATCCACAACGAACCGATCATCTCAGAGCCCTGGCCCGGGTGACGTTGGTGTCGGATCGGGTGTACGTCGGAGCGTTCAACCGCACCTTTGATCAGGTCTTCAGCGGCATGATGGACAACGCAGCTGATGGTCGAAATCCAAATGCGCCGGTGCCCTCGATTGGGCCGTCCGTTGCCTCCGCTGCGTCGTTGCCCCGAAAGTTGAAAGCGGCTCCCGACCTAGGTCAGTCCTCGCCGAGCAGACCGGGGTCAGGGGGATCGGGTGACGACGACTCGACCACGAATGAGGGTGTGCTCGCGGCGGCCAGCGACCGTGAATTGCTGTCGTCCAAGGCCTTTGGCATCTGCTCTCATGCAGAATTGGAACAGCTCTACGTCCTGATGCGACACTTCCGGATCGATCCTCCGTCCCGTCGCAGCCGGCGTTCCCAGGCCCATCCACTCGGCACCGACATCGACCTGCGGGCCACACTTCGGGCTGCGCACCGTACTGCTGGTGATCCCCTTCGTCGGGTGTATCGCCGTCGTCGATCACGACCACGGCGGGTCGTACTTTTGGCCGACGTCTCGGGATCGATGGAGTCCTACGCTCGGGCCTACCTGTACCTGCTCCACGGCGCCGTTCGATCTATCAACGCTGAAGCGTTCGTCTTTGGCACTCAGTTGCATCGTCTCACGCGATACTTGTCTTTGCAACAACCTACGCAGGCGCTGGCCGAAGCGATGAAGAACACTCCTGACTGGTCCGGAGGTACACGCATCGGCGAGGCGCTTGGAGCCTTTAACGACGGGTACGGTCGCCGGGGTGTCGGAAGAGGAGCCATCGTGGTGATCGTCTCAGATGGCTGGGAAGGCGGGGATCCGGCCCTGATCGCTCGGGAGATGGCCCGCCTCTCCCGAATGGCGCATCGCATCGTGTGGGTGAATCCTCGGAAACAGCGCGCGGACTATCAACCACTGGTCGGTGGTATGGCCGCAGCGCTTCCCTGGGTCGATGAGTTTGTCAGCGGCCACTCTGCCGACGCGCTGACCGAGGTCATCGCAGCGATCCGCCGCGAATAGTCTGGGTCGACACCTCGGTCGGCGGCGCCCTCCTTGGCACCCCGGACGGAGATGCACTGCACCCGGTCTCGTTTCGTACAGCGCGTGGCCGCGCCTTACCTGCTCGACCAGCCGTGGGAGCCGAATACTCTGTTCCGGCTCGATCCGGCTCGATCCGGCTCGATCCGGCTCGTGGCGGCTAGGGGCATGGTGAGCGCCGTTGCTATCCTCGTTTTGTGTGTCGGCGCGCTGTCCCGGCGACTGGATGCGGAAGGTGAGTGGTGCATGGATCGAGCGCTGTACGAGGCCGAACACGACCAGTTTCGAGCCAGCTTTCGGGCTTTCGTTGCCCGCGAACTGGTGCCGAACTATGCGCAATGGGAACAGGACGGGCTCGTTCCACGAGAGGTTTTCGCGGCGGCGGGTAGTCATGGATTTCTCGGTATGGCGATCAGCGATCACCACGGCGGAGGCGGTGTTCGAGATTTTCGTTTCAATGCCGTGATTGCAGAAGAACTGGCGGCAGCTGGCATCGGCGGCGCCGGGCTCGGCCTTACGCTGCACAACGACATCACAACGCCGTACTTCGTGGAATATTGCACCGACGAGCAGGCCGCACGCTGGCTGCCGGGCATAGCGTCGGGCGAATTGATCACCGCCATCGCCATGACCGAACCGGGCACGGGCAGCGATCTCGCCGGTATCGCCACCACGGCAGTGCGCGACGGTGACACCTATGTGGTCAATGGCTCCAAGACATTCATTACCAACGGTATCAATGCTGACCTGATTATCGTGGCCGTACGCACCGACCCCGAATCACGGCACAATGGGCTGAGCCTCGTTGTCGTCGAACGGGGAATGGATGGATTCGTGCGCGGTCGTAACCTCGACAAGATCGGTATGCACAGCCAAGACACGGCGGAGTTGTTCTTCGACAACGTGTACGTACCGGTCGGCAATCGACTCGGCGATGAAGGCAAGGGCTTCGCGTATCTCAGCGCCAATCTGGCTCAGGAGCGACTGTCCATCGCCGTCACTGGGCTGGCGTCATCACGTGCCGCGCTCGACTGGACGCTGACCTACGTGAAAGAACGCACCGCGTTCGGTCAGCCCATTGGCTCGTTCCAGAACACAAAGTTTGTGCTCGCTGAAGTGAAAACCGAAATCGAGGTGACCCAAGCCTTCATCGACCAGGCCATTCTTGCGCTAAACGACCGCACCCTCACTCCTGCGGAGGCGGCATCGGCGAAGTGGTGGTGTACCGAGATGCAAAAGCGCATCATCGACCGGTGCCTGCAATTGTTCGGGGGCTACGGCTACATGACCGAATACCCGATCGCTCGTGCCTATGCCGACGCTCGCATCACCACGATTTACGGTGGCACAACCGAGATCATGAAGGGGATCATCGCTCGCAGCCTCGGCCTGTGATGCTCCAGGGCCGGTCGACGGAATTCGGTCGAGTCGCCCGCGCCGTCTGAAGCCGAGCCATGATGCTGATGGCGTACATCCCGCCCGGGCCAAGGGCCCCTGACGGGATGCACGCCAATGATCAGCGCTTGGTTCGGGCTGGCCGAGTGACGCCGATGGCCAAGCTCCCCAGCAGCGTCAACGCACCCGCCAGAAGCAGCAGTGGCGCATGATTCCGTCCGGTCGCGGGAAGTTTCCTGTCGATAACG
>JAYTVF010000207.1:0-1815 GCA_043744155.1 Acidimicrobiia bacterium
AAGCCGATCCCGCTTCCGATGCCGACGGCTCCGGCGATCGCACCTCCGACGCTCGTCATCAGCCACAGGATGAAAATGCGACCAAAGGTCGGCCAGAAGCGCGTCTTGACCAACTCCATACATCGACTGATCACATCACCTCGTTCGAAAGCGACCACGCCGCCGAGGGTGGCGTAAAAGATGACCGCCAGCCACACGCCGGGGAGGATACAAAATATGAAACCAACGAAGGTAAGCAAGGTTGACAGGATTGACCAGCCGATCATCCGACCGAGCTTGCTCCATCCGAATCGAAGGGCGACGACCCAGTCCGTAAGCGGAGCGCCCGTGGCGACCCCGGCGGCATCGTGGCTGATGATGTGCGCGCTCGCCACCGATGCCACCGCCTGGAACACGAACGAGAGCATCCCGAGCAGAAGTCCGCCGCCGGCCGTCGCGCCGAGATCCTGAAAAAGCCTGTTGGGACTCGTCGATTCCGTCACGGTGCGCAGCCGAAGCGCGAACACTATGCCGAGCAGAACTTGCGGCACGAAGATCAACAGGTGCACCAGCGCCAGCGCCTTCCAACTGCGGCCGATTGCGGCAAACACCTTGGTGAACCAGCTGCCGAAATCGGTCGGGATGAGGGGGTCATCCTGCGTCTGCGCGTCGTACCCGTATCCGTAGCTCGGATATGCCGATGGTGCCGAAACGCCGGCGGGCACTGGCGGAGGAGGAAAGGCGCCGTTCGAAGGCGGCGGAGGGATCTGTCCGGGGGGTGGCGGCGGCCGAAACCAACCATCCTCCGGCGGAGGCGGAGGTGCGGGCGGCGGTGGCGGGGGGAAGGACATCACCCGATCGTATTGCGTTCGCAGTCGTCTGCGACGCAACCCGAGCCGCCGGCTCCGTCGGGCTATTTTAGGCCAAGTACCGGATGCTTCGCCGGACGCGCAACATCTCGGCGGTCGAGGTGGCGTGGAAGGGGGATCCGGCCGGTCGGTACGGGTCGTCACCGTCGACCATGGTCACCACCGACCCCACACCGAAAACGGGCACGTGATCCTCCAACCCGTTCAAAATCCCAGGCTTGGACACGGTCGCCAGCCGAACGGCGTCAACATATGGCCCCATCAACCAGGGCCATGCGGTGCCTTGATGGTCATCGACGGTGCCAGCCCGAGTACCGCGATAGTCAGCAGACTTGGGCGACAGAGTACGTATTCCGATCGGTCCGACGAGTGGCTCTATCGCCTGCAACACCCCACTCACATTTATCGAGGCCGGGAAAGGCAAGGTGACGGCCAACAGCTGGTTGGGGCGCAGGCTGAGGTCAGCGCCTTCGGGTCCGTCGATGACGTCGGCCAGTCCACCGCCGATACCGCCGAATCGGGCGAAGGCTTGCCGGGCCACCGTGTCGAGACGACTGCCAGGTAGCGTGCGACCAATCCGCTCGGCCAGATGTCGGATGATGCCAAGCCCGCTGAGCCACAACGCGTTGAGCTCGACCGGTTTCCCAACCCGCGGGGTCACCGGTTGACCGTCGGCGATCGCATCCATCCAGGTGAGCGCAATGTCCGAACGTTCGATGGCCAAGAGTCCGTCGGTGCGGTCCACGGCGATGCCCTGGTGGGTGCCAGAGACGAGCGAATTGATGATGCCTGCCAGCACGGGGACGACCGCAGACGCCAGATCGAGATCGCCGGTGTGCTCCACGTGCCGATACACCGCCTGAAAAAGCCACAGCGACGCGTCGGCCGAGACGAGACGGCCGACGCCGTCAGCCTGCACATCGTGCAGCAAGCCGTCCTCCACCATGGCCACATAGCGCAGCAACAG
>JAYTVF010000208.1:0-5805 GCA_043744155.1 Acidimicrobiia bacterium
GCATTCGTCGACTGCGGCGGTGAGGCCGACCATCGTCTTTCTGGCTCCGGCGACTGCTTCGATGACACCACGCAGGCTGGCGGTTGGAGGTCTCCATCAGACCGAGCAGGCACGCTTCCGACGGCGCATCCACGATGCCTGCAAGGAGTTTCCACTCACGGTTCCGCGCGAACAGCCCTTCGGGATGGTCAGACATCTCAGCCATAGTGCAATAGAACACGCACCTATACGCACGAACGCATTATGTGATCGTGCGGCGCGCGACCCCTACGACGCTGTCAAGGAGATCGCCATAGTCGACATGAGACGTCCAGCTCGCCCGCCTCGCCACCTTCGACCGCGTAGGCGCCATCTGCCTCCAGGACGTTCTCGAATGTCGCGAAAGACCAAGGGCCTCGACTCGCCAGGAATGCCGAGTCGAGGCCCTGTTGATTCAGAGGCTCATCAGCCGCTTACGGCTGGCCCAGCGGTTGGTCCTACTTCTGGACGCGACGGCCAGCAACAAGCTGGTCAGTCAACTTCAGGAAGCCGGCTTCGTTTCCTACGGCCAGCAGTCGAGCCTGCTCACCCCAGGTCGACATGCTTGGGGCAAGCTTTACACCGGCTGCGTCGAGTGCAGAGCGCAATTCGGTCTCACCACAGTTGCTCAGTCGGGCAAACGTCGAGATACCGGCCGAACGCAATGCCAGGCCGATCTTGGGCCCGATACCCTCGATGCGCTCAAGTTCGTCAGCCTTCCTGGTGGCAACAGCCAACTTCGGAGCTACCGCGGACGGAAGTGCCTTCGCTGCGACCTTCGGCTTCGCCGTCGAGACCTTCGCCGTCGAGACCTTGGCGGCTGCTGCTGCCTTCGGCTTCGCAACCGCTGCTGCCTCAGACTTGGCCGGGGCGGCGATGGTCTCGGGCCTTGCCGGAGCGGGCTTCGCTTCGGCCTTGGCCCCAGGTACGGCTGCAAGCTTGGTTGCCCCCGCCCGCACCGTAGCAGCGGCCTTGTCCACAACGTGCTTCACGACAGTCAGCGTGGGGGCGGCGGACTTGACGACAGACTTCACGGCAGCAGGCTTCACGGCAGCAGGCTTCACGACAGCAGGCTTCACGACAGCGGCGGGCTTCACGACAGCGGCGGGCTTCACAGCTGCAGACTTCACGACAGCTGCAGACTTCACGACAGCTGCAGGCTTTACAGCGGCGGGCTTCACGACAGCTGCAGACTTCACAGCTACCTTGGCAGCAGCAGGCACGGCAGCGACCGACTTCACCGCAGAAGACTGCGCCGCAGAAGGTGCAGTCGCGATAACAGCCTTGACAGCGGAGCTCTTGGCCGCCGGCGCAGGGACGACGGCAGACACCTTTGGCTTGGCTGCGGACTTCGACGCTGACGACTTGGTTGTCTTTTCGGCCGCGGGCTTCTCCGCCGGGGCGACCGGGGCATCGACCACGAGCAGGCTATGGGTGCTTCCGTAGTTGTTACCCACAATGGCGTCAGCTGCTGCATCATCGAAGAAGTGTCCACCCTCGGCGAGGTAGCGGAACGCGTAGGTGCCGCTCGTTAGCTCGATAGTGCGGGTGCGGTAGCCGCCAGCCAGGGGCGAAAGCGGATCGGCGAGCGGGTTCCAGCCATTGAAATCACCGACGACCGAAACGGGCGTGTCGATTTCGAGGTGGAACGTGACCGCAACACGATCGAGCATGGGCTCACGGGTAATCATGGGAACGGGGTGCCTTTCGAGATATGCGGGGGCGCATATGTGCCGGCCAGCGTTTGCTCGACCGGGAACCGTTGGCACGACCGTGGGGCCATGGAACCGTTCAGGATCATATTTTACTCAATTTATCACAAGGATGCCGAAGTGAGTGCCAAAAGTCACCGCTCAGCGTGGTCGACGGGGTTCCACATCATTGCAGGCCGTGGCATTCCGCTACATCCGCTCCAGATGGGTCTCGGGTGATCATCGCGATGCGGGGCCTATCTTGGATCTGCCGACAAGGCGGCGCTGTGTGCGGTACAGGCGCGTCGTCTGTACCGCATCGCCCAGACGCCAGACGCCAGACGCCAGACGGCAGACGGCAGACGCCAGACGGCGATGGCGATAGTTGGCGACGTGTGGGTTTGGAGCAGAGACTATCTACCGAGGGCGAGGGGCATGGCGTGACGGGCGAGGTCGAGCAGCCAGCCTGGGAACACACCGGCGAGGATCGTGAACACCAGCGCGGCGGCCACGCCAACGGCGGCGGAGAACGGCACCGTCACCTTTTCGCGCGTATCGTCACCGGTGACAGCATCGGTCATGAACATCGACACGACAATGCGCAGGTACAGGAACGCCGACACGACCGCGCACAGCATGGCCGTGACAGCCAATGTGTAACTGTGATTGTCGGCTGCAGCCCGAATCACACTCAACTTGGCGATGAACCCCGAGGTCAGTGGTACGCCCGCCTGACCTAGCAGGAAGATGGCAAAGGCCAACCCGAGCAACGGCCGCTCCTTGGCCAGGCCTCGGTAGGCCGACAGACGATGGTCAGCGTCGCCGGTGCGACCAATCAGCATGACGCACCCGAACGAGCCGAGCACCACGATGGCGTACGTGAACAGGTAGAACAGCGTGCCCGACGTACCGAGCGGACTAGCTGCGTGCACCCCGACCAGCATGAAGCCGGCGTGACTGACCGAGGAATAGGCCAGCATGCGCTTGACGTTGGTCTGCACCACCGCCAAGAACGACCCGACGATCAGGGTCACCACGGTCAGTACGAGCACGGCCGGACGCCAATCCCGCACATGGGTGGCGAACAGCACCACGAACATCCGTAACAAGGCAGCGAACGCCGCAGCCTTGGCCGCGGAGGCCATGAAGCCAGAAACCGGCGAGGGGGCGCCCTGGTAGACATCGGGTGTCCAGGAATGGAACGGGGCAGCGGCCACCTTGAACCCGAGCCCAACGAGCAGCAAGGCGAGGCCAGCCATCAGCAGGCCGTTCTCCAAGACCACGTTGGTCTGCAAAAAGGCGCCGATCTTGTGATAATTGGTCGAGCCGGTGGCCCCGTAGACCAGCGCTATTCCATACAGCAAAAAGGCTGATGAAAAGCCGCCGAGCACGAAGTACTTGATGCCCGACTCTTGACTGTCGATCCGCTTGAGATGGCTGGCTGCCATCACATAGAGCGCAATCGACAGGATTTCGAGGCCGAGGAACAGAACCACCATGTCGGTCGCCATCGCCATGATTACCCCACCTGCGCCCGACATGAGCATGAGCGCGTACAACTCGACCCCATCGAGGTCTTCTCGTCGCAGATAGCTATCCAGGAACAACGACGTGAGCAGCACGGCACTGCAGATCAGCAGGATGACAAACAGGCTGAATCCGTCGAGCGCCAGCGCGCCCTTGATCAGGTTACGGGGGCCGCTGTCATTCACCTTGTGCCACAAGATGATGGCGAGCGTGCCCGCAGCGCCAGAGATCGAGGCCGTGGCGAGGGCGTAGGCGCCCTTGAACCACGTGCCAAGGGTGAGCGCGGCCGCCACCATCAGCACCAATCCGCCGCCGACCAGGATCAACAGCGGCGAAAGTGCGAACCAGTCGACCTTTGGCCCGATGAACTGGACGACATCAGCCGCCGCAGCACCGGCGTCGCCGGCAGCTTGAGCGAGGATCACTTCTTGACCTCCGTGATGACCTTGCCGTCGGTGTCCAACTCCGCAGCATCCGGGTTGGCCGGTTTGGCGAGCTGCTGGTCCACGACGGCCAGAATGCGTTGCACGCTGGGTTCGATGCGATCAAGCATGGGTTTGGGGTAGATGCCCCCGAACACGATGAGCCCGACGAGGGGCAGCATGACCAGGCCCTCGGAAAGCTTCATCTCTTTGAAGGTGGCGTTCTCGCCGGTCGGCTCGCCGTGGAAGACACGTTGGTAGGCCCACAGCAGATATAGGGCAGCCAGGATGACACCGGCGGCTGCCACCGTTACGTACCAGCGGGCTGTACGGAACGAGCCGATGAGCACCATGAACTCGCCGACGAAGCCATTCAGACCAGGCACGCCGATCGAGGACAGCATCACAACGGTGAAGACCCCGGCGAAGATCGGCGCCACCTTCTGAATACCACCGAGCTCGGAAATGATGCGCGTGTGGCGTCTCTCGTACAACATGCCAACCAGCAGGAACAGGGCACCAGTGGAGACACCGTGGTTGATCATCTGGCTGACTGAACCGGTGACCGAGGTGGTGGTCAGCGCGAATGTGCCGAGCACGATAAAGCCGAGGTGGGCCACCGACGAGTACGCCACCAGCCGCTTGAGGTCCTTCTGCATGGTGGCGCAGATGGCCCCGTAGATAATGCCGACTACCGCCATCACAATCAGCACATGGCGGTAGTGGTGCGCGGCCTCCGGGAACAGCTCCAGTCCGAACCGGATGAAGCCGTAGGTACCAAGCTTTAACATCACGCCGGCCAAAATGACCGAGCCAGCCGTCGGTGCTTGCGTGTGGGCGTCGGGCAGCCATGTGTGCAGCGGGAACAGCGGTACCTTCACGGCGAAGGCGATGGCGAAGGACATGAACAATATGCGGGCCGACTTCACGCCGATCTGTTGGCTTTTGGCGATCTCCACGAGGTCGAACGTCCAAGTGCCGGTGGCCTTGTGATAGAGCGCCACCGTGGCCAGGATGCCGACGAACATGAACGCCGAGCCCGCCATGGTGAAGATGAAGAACTTCAACGCCGCGTAGATGCGCTTGTCGTAGCCCCATCCACCAATGAGGAAGTACATCGGCACCAGCACGATTTCGAAGAACAGGAAGAAAAGCAGCAGGTCGAGCGACAAGAAGCTGCCCATCACGCCAGCTTCGAGCAGCAGTAGCCACGCGGTGTAGGGCTTGTGGTCGTGATGGGGGTCAGCACCCACAATGGCGATCGGGAACAGAATGCCGGTCAGCACGACCAGGAACAATGAGATGCCATCAATGCCAAGATGCCAGCTCGCACCCCAGTCCTTGATCCAGTCGTGCTTGGACACCATCTGGTAGCCGCCGACATGGGTATGGAACTTGGCCAGCGCGTAGAGGCTGAGCGCGCCGGTGCCGACGGCGAACAGTAGGCCGACGATGCGCACCGTCTCAGGGCGGGACTTGGGGAGCAGCGCCACCACGATCGCGCCGATCAGCGGCAGCAGAATCAGCGACGTGAGGAGAGGAAAACCTAGTGACATGATCAGAACATTCCTCGGCTGACGAACCACACCATCAGTGCAATCGCACCGACGCTGATTCCGATGGCGTAGCGCCGGACGAAGCCCGACTGTGTCTTGCGCAGCACCGTGCCGAAGTTCCTGGCCTCGGCGGCAATACCGTTCACGGCGCCGTCGACGCCACGGGAGTCGGCCAAGGTAACCAGGTCGAACAACTTGCGGCCCGGCCCACCCATGAAGGCGGCGTAGCTCTTATCCACCCGCCAGGCATCGGCAAGGATGGCCGGCTCGATGGCTTTCGTCATCTTCTTCTGGTAAACGGCGATGGCGGCGGCGATGCCAGCCAGGCCGGCAATGACCGCGATCACCGCCAAGATCACCTTGAAACTCGGTGCAGATGACCAGTCGACTTCAGACTCACCCACGACCGGGTGCAACCAGTGTTCGAGCCGCTTCACGCTGCTGGTGAAAGGCAGGTTAATGGCACCACCGACGATGGAGAGGCCAGCCAAAACAACCAGTGGGAACAGCATGATCTTGGGGCTCTCGTGGGGTTTGAACTCGCCATGCGCGCCGTGATCCTCGGCGTGGGACTCCCATCGTGCCTCGGAG
>JAYTVF010000209.1:0-5803 GCA_043744155.1 Acidimicrobiia bacterium
AGCCGATGGCGTGGCGCCGGTTGTGTCAGGCCGAGATGGCCCGGCTACTATTATTGGCCAACAAGTTTCAGTGAAGCGCAATGTGTCGATGTCCACCACATTCCTATTCTCGCTTCCCGCAACGATAGAGAGCGTGAAGGTCGAATCCTCGGCGCGCTATCCGGCCGTGGGATGGACGTTTGGTCAGAAGACTTGGTTCGACACTAGAGTGGAGACCTTGAATCTCGTCAAGGGAAATTAGGATCTTGTGCGACCTTGCGCAGTAGTAACATCGTTCATCAAAAAGGCATAATGCAGTGGCTTCGTCCGCATCACATTACAGCGTGTGCGTCGTCGGGCTCGGTAAGGTTGGCCTTCCGCTGGCGGCGCAGTATGCCGCCTCTGGTGCAACTGTTATCGGCGCAGACATCAATCAGGATGTTGTAGACGTCGTAAACAGTGGGGACTACCCGGTCTCAAATGAGCCATATCTCGATATCAAGCTGCACGATGCCTTTCTTGCTGGACGCATCTCGGCTACAACCGCCACCACTCGTGCGGTACAGAACGCCGACGTCGTGGTCGTTGTCGTGCCGTTGCTCGTAGACGAGCACAAGACTCCTGATTTCGCTGCGCTCGACAGCGCGGTCGTCGCCATTGGCGCCGGGCTTCGTCCTCAGACTCTGGTGTGTTTCGAGACAACGCTTCCCGTGGGTACTACCCGCGAACGCTTCACCCCGGCGCTCGAAGCGGCCACCGGGTTGCAGGCGGGCACGGATTTTTTCGTTTGCTTCAGCCCCGAGAGAGTCAATACGGGTCGAACATTTGCCGACCTGCGCCGCTATCCGAAGCTCGTCGGAGGGGTCAACGAGGAGTCTGGTAGGCGTGCGGTGGCCTTCTACGAAGAAGTGCTGCAGTTCGACGATCGGCCTGATCTCGAACGATCCAATGGCGTGTGGTTGATGGCGAATGCGGAAGCCGCCGAGTTCACCAAGTTGGCCGAGACAACCTACCGAGATGTCAATATCGCGCTCGCGAACGAGTTCGCTATGTACGCTGGCTCGATCGGCGTCGATTTCTACCAGGTCATCGAGGCGGCTAACAGCCAGCCTTTCAGTCATCTTCATCGCCCCGGTGTCGCCGTCGGAGGGCACTGCATCCCGGTCTACCCCGAACTGTATCTCTCGACCGACCCCATGGCCCGCCTCCCTCGGGTTGCGCGGGATGTAAACCTGGAGATGCCTCGGTACGCCGTAAACAAGTTGCAGGATCTGCTTGGTGATCTCAATGGACAAAGGGTGGTCATTCTCGGTCTTGCCTACCGCGGGCAGGTGAAGGAGAAGGCGTTCTCCGGTGCACCACATTTAGCTGATCTTCTGGTTAGAGCTGGCGCGATCCCCTTACTCCACGATCCCCTCTACACTGATGAAGAGATCGTTGCTGCCGGCTTTTCCCCGTTTCACTATGGTGAACAATGTGACGCTGCCATTCTTCACACAGACCACATTGAATATTCCAATCTCGACCCTGAGTCTCTCCCAGGAATTCGGGCGTTCTTTGATGGACGTCGGATGCTTCCGCCAGCCCTAGTCGATGCCGCACTTCCGATCGTGGCCATTGGACTATCCAACGTAAAGGCAGGATGAGCTATGCCGACGATTCACTCCACAGCCATCGTTGAACCGAACGCTATTGTTGGTAGCGGTTCATTTGTCTGGCACCACAGTCATGTCAGAGATGGAGCAATCATAGGCGAGAACTGCAGTTTGGGAAAGAACGTGTATGTCGAGGCAGGTGCGGTGTTGCACGACGGTGTAAAGGTGCAGAACAATGTTTCTATATATGCTGGGGTGACTCTGCACGACGAGGTCTTTGTCGGTCCGAGCGTCACTTTCACCAACGACCGATTCCCGCGAGCATTTCGTAAAGACTTCGAACAGCAAGACACGACAGTTCATCGAGGTGCCTCAATCGGGGCGAACGCCACGATCATCTGTGACATTGAAATCGGTGAGTACGCCATGGTGGCAGCTGGATCAGTGGTAACCAGATCCGTCGAGGCTCACCAACTTGTGGCGGGCAATCCGGCGCATCATCGGGCCTGGGTGTGCCGCTGCGGGCAGCCGGTGGCCAAGACGGTAGCTCGCCCTGACCAACTGGTATGCAACGAGTGTCTTCGCGAGGCGCAGTGAACTCCTTTATCCCCGTCACCGCCGTGCACTTCGACCAGGAGATCGAAGCGGCTGTTCTCGAAGTGCTGCGATCTGGGATGTTGGCTCAGGGCCCGATGGTCGCCGAACTCGAACGGTTGTTTGCCGAGGTGTGTGGCGTACCCCACGCGGTAGCCGTCAATAACGGCACCACCGCCCTCGTGCTCGCGCTCGAGCTGCAAGATCTGCGACCCGGCGATGAAGTGGTCACTTCTGCTTTTACTTTCATCGCCACTCTGAACGCTGCGCTCGAATCGGGGGCTACGGTTCGATTCTCCGATATCGAGGTCGACGATTTCTGCATTTCGCCCGAGCGCGCAGCGAGCGAGTTTACGTCTTCGACCCGGGTGCTGCTTCCCGTGCACCTTTACGGCCAGGCGTGCGACGCCGAAGGCTTTCGTCGTCTTGCAGCCGCACACGGCGTGGCGCTGATCGAGGACGCCGCGCAAGCGATCGGGGCGCGGGTCGGCGGCCAAGCCGCTGGCTCATTTGGCCTGGGCTGCTTCTCGCTGTACGCCACCAAGAATGTCACCTCAGCTGAGGGCGGCATGGTGACAACGAGCGACGACGCGTTGGCCGACCGTATGCGTCTGCTGCGAAACCAAGGGATGCGCGCCCGTTATCAGTACGAGGTAGCTGGCCACAACTACCGACTGACCGACCTTGCCGCCGCGGTGGCGGTACCCCAAATGCGCCGGCTGGCGCAGACCACGGCCCAACGAGAGACAAATGCTCGACGGCTCACCGAAGAGTTGGTCGGCCTCGAGGGAGTGGCCCTGCCCATCGTAAAAGCCGGACGCACCCATGTTTGGCATCAGTACACCATTCGTGTTGATGCCGACGTCGCCCGCTGTTCGCGAGACGAACTTGCGACAAGACTGCATGACCTCGGCGTTGGCTCGGGTATCTACTACCCACGACCCTGCTATCAGTACCCGTTCTACCGAGACCACCCTCGGGTGCGGTGGGAGACGTTACCGAACACCGAGAAGGTGGCGGCAGAGGTGCTGTCGCTTCCCGTACATCCGTTTCTCTCCGACAGCGATCTCGGCCGCATCGGCGAGGCAGTTCGTAAGGTGCTGTCGTGAGGTTGATCATCGTCGATGCCACCTCTGATATGGCAGCGGAGGCATGACTGACCACCTGGTCGACGTGGCGTCGTCGACCAGACCAACCTCTCGCGTCCGAACACGACGGTCCGCGTTGCAGCCCGCCTTGACGCAGCGCGCCGCGGCCCGCAGACGGTCGCGGCGGAGGTCCAGTCTGTCAAGACACGTAGTTCGGCGGCCCCACTTAAGCCCCGGCGCAGGACCGTCCACACCACTCGATTGGTCTCGATTGCGGAAGCGCCGGTCGCTTCGTCCAGCCCGATCTCGTCTCGAGCAACAGACTTCACGAACAGGACGAGGTCGACGGCGAAGCGCAAGATCCCGAGCCACGCCGAGCCGAACGATTGGTTTCGGTGTGCTCTTCGCGTCGATGTCCGCCGGGTTGGTAACCCAAATTCGCGTCGGGTCCAGCGTCGCTCCGGTGCTTCTGGTCGATCTCGTGGCGATCGGCCTCGCCTTCGCTGCTCTCGTCGTGGGCCATTTCGAGTGGTCGGCCTGGACAATTCGTCTCTCAGCACTGCTCGGGGTTGTGTCGTTGCGGTGGCTCATCTCGCCGATGTCCATCCGCTGGGCGCTGCTCGGTCCAATCGTGGGCATGGTTTTGGCGTTGTACGCATGGGTAGCTGACCCAGCGCAGCGCCTTCGGGCGCGACTTGGAGCCGCGCGGGGCGCGGCCGCCTTAGCCATCGGGCTCTCCTCGGTCCTGGTGGTTTTCGGAAAGCAGAACCAGAAGAGCGCGCTGACCCTTGTCGAGATCGTTCAGAACGGCTATGACCTGCCATGGGCTCGCTCAAACTATCTCGCTGCAATAATCATGCTCGGCGCAGCTGGAGCTATCGTATTGCTAGCCTCGGTTCGGCGGACCGATCGACTCCTGGCAGTAAGCGCCATTGGTTTTTGCGTGCCAGCGCTCCTGCTCACCGGTTCGCGAACACAACTGCTCGCTTGGCTGGTACTCGTCGCGGGCACGTTCTGGACGACCATGAAGAACGGGCGCAAACGGATCCAGGCCACACTGGCCGTCGTCATTGGTACTCTCGCGTTGGTGTCGTTCGCGAGTCGCTACATCGAGGCGATTTCGAGCATGAGCAGCGCGACGAACTCCGGCTTCTCGACCCTTGACCTCCGATTCGTATTGTGGAGACAAACGATCAATGGGGCGTGGAACTCTGTCGTCGGAAACGGCCTTGTCCCGGTTCGCGCCAAGGGCCGCGTCGTGTTGGCACACGATGCTGCTCTGCAGATCTGGTTCTCGTTCGGCTGGCTCGGTCTGTTGATAGCCGGCACCATCGTCGCATCAACCATTCGGATCATGCGACAGGGAGCGATGCGCGCCGCGACCTCGAACGCCCGTATGCGGTGCACGTTGGATAAAGTTGCCCTTGCAACCATTGTAGTGTCGGGCCTGGCGGAAAACACCATATTTATGCACGCCTACGACTTGGTGTTCTGGCCGCTGCTGAGCTTGATCGTCGCTTCGGCAGCAGTGAGTCATCTCCCATTGCCGTCCAATTCCTCTCAGGCCCCGAGTTGAGCACCACACGCCACGATCTGGCCGTCGTGTCCGTTCTGTTCGGCGCGACCGAGATACCGGAATTCCTGGTGAAACTCTGCCGCAGCGGTGCTCGAGTTGTCGTCGTCGACAATTCCGGCGATCTCATGTTGGCGCCGGATCCAGAGATCTCGGTTCTTCGTCCGGGCCGCAACCTCGGGTACCCAGCCGCCATCAATCTCGGCGTGACCCACCTCCTCGAGGACCGAGCCGCCGAGTTCGTGCTACTCGCCAACCCCGACATGACGCTCAGCCCAGTATTTGTCGATGCGCTCTGCGCCGCCGCTTGTGGACCGCGTCCCGTCATCAGTTTTCCGGTTTTGCCGGGCGGCGCCACCGTGGGCTGGCAGCGCCGTCCGACCGCGTTGGGCTCTGCGGCGGCCTATGCCTTCCGGTTTCATCGGGCCACCTATGGCGTTCGACCGGTGCGCTACCCATCGGGAGCGCTTTTGCTTCTCAACGCAAGCGCCCTGAGGTTGCTCCGGCGCAATGATCGCCTCCTCGATCCAGATCTGTTCTTCATGGATGATGTCGAAATTGCCGATCGGGCGCGCACCCAGAACGTTGCTTTCAGTCCAGTGAGCGCAGACCCGACGGACGTGGTGCATGAGTCCAACGGGACGGCCTGGCGAGCGCCTGGGGTGCCGTACTTCTTCCGTCGAGCCGCCAAGGTGCGCTACTGGTCGGCACGAGGACAGCGAACAAGTGCAGGAATCCTCGCCGGTGTCGTCATGGCCGAAGCCTTGCTCATCGTTGCAACCGCTACGATGATCAGACGGTCAAAGCTGGTGTCGGTCCGTTCGGCCGCGTTGCTCCTGCTGCGCAGCGCTGGTGGATGGCGGCGATCTTTCGATGATCGTGTCCTCGGCTTCGGCTACCACGACGCCACGCCGTCTCCCGGGTGAGAGCACCATGAGGCTGTGTTATTTCGGGGACGCTGGCAGCATTCACAT
>JAYTVF010000210.1:0-1802 GCA_043744155.1 Acidimicrobiia bacterium
TCGGAGATAGGACAACCACATGCTCACCCTGGTAACGGCAGTCATCAAGCCGCACAAGCTCGAGGATGCCAAAGAAGCCCTCAAGGCCATCGGCGTGACCGGCATGACGGTCACTGAAGTCCGTGGGTTCGGTCGCCAAGGCGGTAAAACCGAGTCGTATCGTGGGTCGGAGTACAAAACCGAATTCGTGCCCAAGATCAAGCTCGAAATCATCGCTCCCGCTGGCGATGCCGACCGCATCATTGCCACTATCGCGGCGGCCGCCAAGACCGACAAGATTGGCGACGGAAAGATTTGGGCGATCGACATCGGCCAACTGCTGCGGGTTCGCACCGGCGAGATGGGTGAAGACGCGATCTGAGCGTTGTCACCATGCCAACTGCGCAGCTATCCCAACCGTTTGACTATCGGTCCGAACGAGCAGCACTCGTCGAAAGCGATAGTCGGGTCGGGCTGCAGTTGGCCGTGGCCTTGTCTGAACAGGCCGATGCTTGGTTCGGCCGGGCAGCGTCCACCCTTCCCCCAGGGTGGACGCTGCTGGCCACCGCTGGCTATGCCGACGGGCAGCTCAGTCCCGGTAGTGACCTTGACCTGTTGCTCGTCCATCCTCCTAAGACATCCGCCGCCATCGTCGCCAACGTCGGACGCGACCTCTGGTATCCCTTCTGGGATGCGGGCATAAAGATCAGTCCAGCGGTACATAGCCTCGACAGTGCGTTGAAGCTCATGTCCGACGACCTCGTCACTGCCACCACCTGCTTGCGGATTCGGCGCCTGGCCGGCGAGGAACGCTTGGCCGAGCAACTCGCCGCGAAGGCTTTGGCCAATTGGCAAAAGCGTCCCCGACGATGGCTGGCCGATTTAGCCCTCAGCGTGCGCGAGCGGCATCGAAAGGCCGGCGAGGTGGCCTTCCTGCTTGAGCCGAACCTGAAAGAGGGTCGTGGTGGGCTGCGCGACGTGCAGGCTATCGGCTGGGCGGTTCGTACTCGTGCCGACCACGTGGAGGGTGGGCTCGTTGGTCCGCTCAGTGATCTCAACGAACCGTTGCGCCTGCTCCACGATGTGCGTGTCGAACTGCACCGCGTCACCGGACGAGCGAGTGACATTTTACTGCTGCAAGAACAAGACGCCGTGGCTGAACGCCTGGGTTACGCCGATGCTGACGTGCTGATGGCTGGTGTGGCCGAGGCTGCTCGAAGTGTTGCCTGGGCCAGTGACCGATTCTGGGATCACGTCGATGCCGCCGTGGTGCAGCCCCGACGACGAGCGCCTCGCCCGGTGCAGGTGTCTGCTGCCCTTACTCTGATCGACACGGTTGTGGAGCTGGCCGATGACGCCGATCTGAGCGATGTCGGCATCATCTTGCACACGGCGGCCTTTGCTGCCCAACTGGGTGTACTGCCGTCACTGCGAACTCTGCAGCGGTTGGCCGCCGACGCACCCGAGATGCCACCGCTGTGGACCGATGAGCAGCGAGACGACTTTGTCAGTCTGCTCGATTCGGGTGCCGCGATGATTGGGGTGGTCGAGTCGCTCGACCAGCACGGTCTCTTTCGACGGGTGCTGCCCGAATGGCAGGCTGTACGCAGTAGACCGCAGCGAAACGCCTACCACACCTATACCGTCGATCGGCACCTGCTGGTCACGGTGGTGAATGCCGGTGCCCTGGTACGTAGCGTGCGTCGCCCCGACCTGCTGCTCCTCGGTGCGCTTTTGCATGACATCGGCAAGTGCGGTCGGGGTGACCACACTGAGGTGGGCATGGTGCTGACCGCCGATATCGCCCAGCGGATGGGACTGCC
>JAYTVF010000211.1:0-21909 GCA_043744155.1 Acidimicrobiia bacterium
CTGGTGCTGGTTGGTGCAGTGAGATCCGTCGGCGTCGTGTTTCGACGCACATTTGCCGGGCGGGCCTCGAATGCAGTGGCTGCGTCTTTGCGTGCCCAAGTGGCGGATCAGTTGGCCACTAGGCCGATTGGCTGGTTCGATGATCGCCCCTCGGGAGAACTGATCGCCCATGCCGGCGTCGACGTTGACGCAGTTGCCGAAGCACTGGGTCCGCTACCGCTCACCAGCGGCGTCGCCCTGCTCATTGCCATCGCGGCCATAGCGCTTCTTCAGGCCGATCTGGTGCTGGGTGGCGTGGCGGTCGGGCTTTTTCCCGTACTGACGGTGATCAACGTGACCTATCAGCGGCGACTGATGGCACCGATGAAGGATGCCCAAGATGCCATCGGCAGAATGACCGGGGTCGTGCATGAAAGTTTCGATGCCGCGGTGGTGGTCAAGGCCTTCGGTGTGGCCGATGGCGAGCAGTCCCGTTTCGTCAAGCAGGCCGAAGGCCTGCGAGATGCCAAGGTACGGGTGGTCTTCCTGCGGGCGTTGTTCGATGCCGCTGTTGGCGCCATTCCGAATCTGGCCGGGATCGTGTTGTTGGTCGTGGGTGCCTATCGGGTGCGGTCTGGCGCAGTCACTCTTGGCGGACTGTCGGGTGTTCTCTACCTCTTCACCCTCCTGGTCTGGCCGCTTCGTGTCGTCGGCTACATGCTCGGTGATATGACCCACGGTGTCGCTGGATGGGATCGAGTGCAACGCATGTTGGCCTCCGTCGACCCCATCCGAGTCCCGCCCGGTATACCGGCCCCGGGTTTCGCAGTACGGCTAAAAGATGTCGGATTTTCCTACGTGGCTGACCGGCCGGTGCTCTCGGGGGTCGACCTCGAGGTGCCGGTCGGCGAGATCATCGCCCTGGTCGGTGTCACCGGGTCTGGCAAGACCACCCTGCTAGAACTCTTGGCCGGTCTCCGGTCCCCGCAATGTGGCATCGTCGAGGTAGTCGCAGGCGGAGGTGTGCTGGCCTTTCAGGAGCCGTTCTTGTTCGCAGGCTCGCTTCGCGACAACATCGACCTGCCGGGTGGCCGCGACGCGTCGGCGATCGAGCGTGCGCTGTCTCTGGCCCAGGCTGATGAATTCGTGCTCGACCTCGCCGGCAGAGGTGACACGGTGGTCGGCGAGCGGGGTGTGACGCTGTCGGGCGGTCAGCGACAACGCATCGCGCTCGCTCGCGCGTTTTCGAGATCGCCTGAGCTTCTGCTCATGGACGACGCCACCTCAAGTCTCGATCCAACCACGGAGGCCTTGGTGCTCAAGGCCCTCCCGGCCGCGCTCGAGGGTGGTACTGCCATCATCGTGGCCAGCCGACCCTCGACAATCTCGTTGGCCGATCGGGTTGCCTTTCTGGAATCAGGACGCATCGTTGCGGTCGGGACTCACGATGCGCTGATGGCCGACGTGGCCAGCTATCGCCATCTCGTCGAAGCGTACGAACGGGATCGGGCATGATGCCCGATCTGGCCTCGGAACCGATTGGCAGCCCTGGCTTGCCGAACTGGACCGCATTCGAAACCCTTCGGCGCGGTTGGGCTGCGACACCCGAACTCCGAGTCGGAGCGAGATTCACCATTTTGTTGGCGTTTCTCGGAACGGCGGGCCGACTGGTGCTCCCGGTGCTACTGCAACTGGCAATAGATCGGGGATTGCGGTCAGGAGACGTACGAATCGACTATGTCGTTCGTCTGGCGATTGTCGGCGTGGCGATAGTCGTCATCTCGCAATTGGCCGCCTTCTACGCCAGTATGCGGCTCGGTCGCAGCGGCGAGGCCGCCTTGCTGAGCTTGCGGCGGCGGGTGTTCGCACATACTCATGCCCTCTCGGTCACGCAGCAGAACGATTTTCGCCGAGGTGTACTCGTGACGAGAGTCACCTCAGACCTTGAGATGTTGAGTCAGTTCTTTGTCTGGGGTGGCCTCACGTGGCTGCTCGACACCAGCCTGATGCTGGTCACTGCCGTGGCTATGGCGCTGTACGACCCGCTGCTAGCCGCCATCGTCGTGGTGGTGTCGGCTCCGCTGCTTGTGTTGCTTCGTCAGTTGCAACAGCGACTGGTGACCGTCTACGGCCAGTCGCGGGAACGAAATGCCGAATTTTTGACCGACGTTGCCGACATGGTCGCGGGCGCTCCGGTCATTCGTGTCTACGGCGCTGGTCGGCGGCGGGCCGAGGCAGCTACGGCCAGAGCGGAGCGGCTGCGGCGAGCGAATGTGCGGGCCGGATCGTTGTCGGCGTTGCTCTTTCCCACTGGTGAGATGTTCTCGTGTCTTGCCATCGCTGCGGTCGTGTTGGTTGGCATCATTCGCGGTCCGTCGTCGCACCTGACCAGCGGCGCGATCGTCGGCTTCGTCTTCCTCGCCTACCGATTTCTGGAGCCGATTGGTGAGTTGACAGAGGTGCTCGATCAGACCCAAACGGCAATGACGGGGTGGCGACGATCGCTCGGAATGTTGGAAATCACGCCGGATATTCCGCAACCCGAGCAGGGTCTCACCGTGCCGTACGAACCTCCGGCGCTGGAACTTCGCCACGTGACGCTGCAATATCACCCCCGCCCTGGCGAGCCCGACACTGCCAATCCACCTGCCCTGGTGGATGTGTCGCTACAGATCGGGCCGGGATCGCACGTGGCCGTGGTCGGTGCGACAGGGTCTGGGAAATCGACATTGGCCCGGCTCATGGCCCGACTCGTCGACCCGAGCCAGGGCCAGGTGCTGATTCAAGGTCTCGACCTTCGCGACGTCGACGATGTGTCATTTCGCCGTTCGCTGGTGCTCGTGCCCCAGGAGCCCTTCCTTTTCACCACGACCATCGGAGAAAACGTTCTGGTCGGCCGTCCGGATGCCGATCTTGGTGAGGTGGGCGAGGCTTTCGCCTCGCTCGGGCTGGATGCATGGTTGGCGACGTTGCCCGATGGCCTTGATACCGTCGTTGGCGAACGTGGTGAGCAGCTATCAGCGGGGGAGCGCCAACTCGTTGCCCTGGTCCGGGCGGCAATTGCTCGGCCCATGTGCCTACTTTTGGATGAAGCCACCAGTTCGGTCGACCCGGCCACCGACGCCATGCTCGCTCGAGCGCTCACCCGCCTGGCTTCTGGCCGGACATCGGTCGTCATCGCTCACCGTCTTTCGACCGCAGCGCGCGCTGACCGCATCCTTGTGTTCGATCAGGGCCGCATGGTTGAAGACGGTACCCACGACGACCTACTCGCAGCCAACGGAACTTACGCCAGCCTTTTTGCCAGTTGGTTGCAGTCGACCGACGCGCGAGATGCAGGCACATAGCGTCACCTAACGTGCCGCGTCACAGTCGACGGGGGTCGCACCCTCGTTCGCCAGCGGTCCACCAGAACCGCAGCGGCAACGCTCAGGTGGCGAGGCGGGGTGGGCGACGACGGCTAGCTTGTCGGGAATGCGTCGCCTGGCCATCGTCCCGCTCGTGCTGCTCGTTTCGTGCTCGGATCCGGCGGGGCCGAACGGCAAGTTCTGCGATGTGGTGAAACGCATTCAAGTGACGGCCGACCCCATGGCTGGGGGAGCAGCGTTCAGCGACGCTCGTGTGCTAGCCGATGGCATGGCTGTACGTGTAAAGGGGTACGACGACCTTGTGCGAGTTGCCCCGGTGGCAGTCAGGGCCGATGTCGCCGCGGTTAGCGCCACGTTGCGCAAGATCGCCGATGCCTTTGCGGCGGCGGGAAACAAATCGAGTGCCGCCAACGAGCAACCAATCGCCACCCTTGTGAAGGATCAGAGGTTTCTCGACGCTGACCAAAACGTGACTCGCTACAGCAGCACCGCCTGCCGGGAGAGGTAACCGTCGATGTGACGTCGTGTGGTACGCAACGTCTTGGATGACTATCGCCAGCGTTACACGCTGGACCGCAGTGACCCAGCGTTGCAGGCATCCCAAGCCTATCGACGCTATGCCGTGCGGCCGTAGTGCGTCACTCTTCGTATATCCGTCCCGCCTCGAAGATTTGGCGCGCGAAACTAGCGCAGGTCGTCGGGCCACACTCGCCCGGCGAGGCTGGCCGCAGCGTGAGAGAGCGCAAGGTACAGGTCGCGTTCGGCGTCGCTGATAGAGGCGAGATGGGTCGCAACGGTGGCCCAATCGCCTCTTGCCACCGGGCCCGTGAGCGCTGCCGCCGGCCCCTTTTCCGCCACATTTTGCAGGCTACCCAGCGCGAGGTCGACAAAGGCCGCGAAGGGTAGCCCAGCTTGTTTTGAGAGCCGGTCAACCTGGCCGAGAACGGCGACGAGGTGATTGGAGGCCACCGCCGCCGTGGCGTGATAGAGCCCGCGTAGATTATCTGCGACCGGAAAGGTTCGGTCTGTGAGTAGCGCTGCCAGGTTCGCGGCGGCGCGGTCACCCGCCACGGCCATCCAGGCTCCGCGAAGGCGGCGGGCGCCCGTTGAGGCATCGGGAAGAGACACGAGCGGATGCAGCGAACCACGGCGGACGTGTGGCAGTAGTACCTCTAAACCAAGGGCCCCGGATAGATGAATAATCGGGCATTCCGCGACGGGTTCGACTGAGGTTGCGACGCTGGCGATAGCACCGTCGGGAACAGCGAGCACCAAAACGTCGGTGTCATGGGCAGCCAGCCGGAAGTTGTCCGTGCCGTGCAGGACATCGACGACACAACCGCTCTCGGCGAGTGCGATGGCGAGTGCGCCGCCCGCTCGCCCCGACCCGATGATGCGTACACGCTGCATCGGGCCCAGGCTAGTGGTGTTGGTCAGTGAGACCGGTTCGAACGATTGGCGTGGGTGGAGCCTGGCGCTGCATGGCTTGTGCCCGACGACCGTCGCGGCGCCGTCGATGCGGTAGACGAAGGCCCCGACCGTCGGCCCGCCGATGCTCCGCCGCCGGGGACTCCGCCGCCCTGGCCAGAGCGGCGTGCGGCCGTTGGCGCAGATGTGGCACCCGTACCGGAGCGACGAGGGGTACCCGATCCTACTCCCGGCCGAGGGCCGTCAAACCGAGGTGCGTCGGATCGCGCCCGATCGGCGCGAGCACCCTGCGAAGGGGTCCCTCCGGCGCGAGTTCCGGTCGAGCGGGCCTCGGTCGAACGTGAGCCATCAGCGGCACTCGCAGCAGTGGCAGGCTTGCTACCCGAGCGTCGTTGACCATGCGATTGAGCACCACGGGTGTGACTTTGGGTCTTTTTCGGGCCCTTCGACGGCGGGGTCAGGGTTGCGGGCGGAGCCACCAAAGCGGCTGCGTCGGTCGCCGACAGCAGCGTGCGCTGGCCAGGAGCGAGAGCGCGAAGCATCGGGTCGCGCGAGGTGATTTTCGTGGTCGTCGGGTTGATTCCGGCCCGGCGAGTGAGGTCGCGGACATCGGCGACTTGCTCGGTAGTCATCAGGGTGATGACGGTACCGTCGGCCCCGGCGCGGGCGGTGCGGCCGGAACGGTGAAGGTACGCCTTGTGTTCCATCGGCGGGTCGAAATGCACCACGAGGGTGACATCGTCGACGTGAATACCGCGGGCGGCGATATCGGTGGCGACGAGGGCCGAGGCGCGGCCATCGGAGAAGGCGGCGAGGTTTCGTACTCGTACGGCTTGGGCCAGGTTGCCGTGCATTTCGACAGCGGGAACACCCGAGGCGATGAGTTGTTTGGTCAACTTCTTCGCGCCGTGCTTGGTGCGGGTGAACACCATCGTTCGGCCCGGTGCCGATGTCAGGTCGACCAGGACAGGCAGCCTGTCTTCTGGTTGTACGTGCAACACGTGGTGGGTCATGGCCGCGACCGGAGATTGGGCCGAGTCGACGCTATGGGTCACCGGGTTCGACAGGTAGCGCTTGACCAAAATGTCGATGCCGTTGTCCAGGGTGGCCGAGAACAATAGGCGCTGGCCACCTTTGGGGGTGCGGTCGAGCAGCTTCTTCACCACGGGAAGGAACCCGAGATCGGCCATGTGGTCGGCTTCATCGAGCACGGTCACTTCGATTGCGTCGAGTGAAACATACCCGCCCTCGATATGGTCCATGAGGCGTCCGGGGCAGGCCACGACGACATCGACGCCAGCTTTCAGGATCGAGATCTGCGGACCGGCGCTCACACCGCCGAAAATCGTGGTCGTGCGCAGCCCGACGGCCTTGGCCAGCGGGGCCAGCACTTCATTGATCTGCAGCGCCAGTTCGCGAGTGGGGGCGAGCACTAAGGCACGTGGGCGTCCAGACTGGCTTCGGGTGGTGCCCGATGAAAGACGGGCGAGCAACGGCAGAGCGAAAGCCAGCGTTTTGCCCGATCCGGTCTTACCTCGGCCAAGAAGGTCTTTGCCAGCAAGCGCGTCGGGCAGGGTGGCCGTCTGGATCGGGAAGGGACTGTCGATGCCTTCGCTGTCGAGGGCAGCGATGAGACGAGCGGGGACGCCGAGGTCGGCAAAGGTGGAGGCAGGCGCGTTCGCGTGCGAAACAGGGGTGGTTGGGCGGATTGCCGCCATCAGATTCTCCGATACAAAAGGTCGCCGGGCCTGACGGAAACCTGTGGTCTCATTGATCAGCGGCGGCGCGTGCCCGAACGTGGGCCAGCTCAGTATAGGCGCCTTGGGGTCGATTGGTGGCTTTCGAACCAGAGATGAACCTTTTGATCAACTTTCGTCGAATCCACATTCTTGCCGGAAAGGACGATAAGGTTCTCGTATCGGAGTTCTGCCGCTCTTGGCAACTTCTGCTTTCCACCGGGGGGCTTCTGCAGTTTCTGTAGGACTTTTCGGGAAAAGGCCGGGGATCCGATACTTCATCAGGAGAAACAACAGTGGCTACAGGCGTCGTAAAGTGGTTTAACGGCGAAAAGGGTTTCGGCTTCATCACGCAAGATGGTGGCGGACCCGACGTGTTCGTGCATTTCTCGGCCATTCAGGCCGGGGGCTACAAGAACCTCAACGAGAATGACAAGGTGGAGTACGAGGTGGCGCAGGGACCAAAGGGCCCCAACGCCGCGAACGTGCGGGTTATCTAAGCCCCCCAACGTCTGAATGATCGAGACCCGCTCCAGGTGAGCGGGTCTTTGTCGTTCTGGCCAAGTTTTCTATCGCAACTTCGCCGAGACTTTTGGTTGCCATGTTGGGACCCGTTGACGTGCCACACTGGAAGCATGCGACGGGTGGCGCGTCTGGTACTCCTCGTGGTCCTGTCCGGATGTTCGGCAGCGATTGGATCCGGAGCGACCACGCAGCCCGAAACCTCAACAGCGTCGACTCGTGCCGGACTGGCGTCAACGAGCGCGCTCGCACCCACCACCACGATGGGTCGGCCAACGTCCCAGGCCGCCACGAATGGCGCCCACACTGAGTCGATCTCGTTGTACACCGACGGCGCTGTACGCAGCGCGCTGGTACGCGTTCCTGCCACTCTGTCGAGAAAGGCGCCCGTTGTGCTGGCCTTGCACGGCAGTGACGGATCTGCGGCCGACCTTGAGCGCATCACGGGCTACGACGAGATCGCTGACCGCGAAGGATTCTTTGTCGTCTATGCCGACGGATTGCCGATCGACCTGGGTGCGGGGTTCATTTCTCGTTCGTGGAATTCGGGCGAGTGTTGCGAGCCGGCAACGAGTGCTCAAGTCAACGACGTCGGATTTCTCGACACGCTGCTCGATATGGTGCTGCGCAGGTATTCGGTGGATGCGAACCGCATCTTTGTAGTCGGGCATTCCAACGGAGCGATCATGGCGCAGCTTCTGGCGTGTCGTCTGTCAGATCGTCTGGCTGGCGTCGCGTCTGTGGCTGGTTCGCTCGACGATACGGTCAGCTGTGAGCCGTCGCGTCCAGTGCCCTTCCTCGAGATTCATGGCACTGCGGACCAGAATGTCCTGTGGGAATACGGTCAGCGAAGCGTCTCCCAGTGGCGGGAGTTCGATCGGTGCACCGACGAGAACCGCCAGTTCATTACCGGCGAGGTCACCACGACCAGATGGTCCACGTGCGCCGACGACACCGAGGTGGTTTTTGCCTCCATCGAGGGTGCCGATCACCCGTGGCCCAGCCAGAGAACGCCGACGTTCGACGGCCTGGAAATCAGCTTGGCGTTGGACGCGACCGAGGTGACGTGGTCGTTTTTTTCGTCCGTTTCACGGCGACAAATGGCTTCGCATCCCGGGTAGCGGCCAGCACGACGTATTTTGGATGGTCGGCTAACTGCCGAACGCCACTGAAAAGCCGAGCTAACTTGGTGTGATACTCGAGATGTCGGTTGCCGACGATCCACAGCTGTCCACCGATGCGGAGTGACTCTCGAGCGTTCGCGAACATCTGCCATGCCACCCCGTCACCAACGACGTGGCCCTGGTGAAACGGGGGATTGCACAAAACAACGTCATACAATTCTGTCGGCTCAACCGTCATGCGATCCGCGGCAAAGAACTGTGCGCCGGAGTCGGCGGGGTCACCGATGTTCCGGCGATAATTGGCCTCAGCCGCTGCCACCGCCTGATAGGACTCGTCGTAGAAATGCACGGTGGCCTGCGGTTGCGAGCGCTGGGCGACGAGCCCCAAAACACCGGTGCCGGCACCCAGATCGGCAATGCGATAGGCGTCGGGCAGGCGGTCGAGTCGCTCGGCCAACAGACGCGAGCCCGCATCGATCCGCCCTGCGCCAAAGACGTTCGGGGACGGTTGAAAGTCGAGGTCGAACTCGGGCACCGTGAATCCGGGTGAGGCTGGCAAAGACACTTCGGGGCCAGCCTCGGCGACGATCGCAAAGGCGTGCGCTTTCTTCCTGCCCGGCATTACGTTGACGGTGCCCAGATGGCGCAGCACGTCGATTGTTCGATCGGGAAGATGTTTGTCCATTCCGGCGGCCCAGATCCGGGTACCGGGCTGCAGGGTGCGCTGCAGGATATGGGCTTGCCAACGAACAAGATCCATCGACCTTGGCACCCGCCACAGCACTGCTTGGTAGTCGCTGTCGGGTTGATCGGTACTGCGGGCGTAGGTGATGGCGACTGCACCGTTGGCCTCCGCATTCGATTCGGTTGCCAGGTGTGCGGTTCGGCTATCTGACCACGACGTCACCGACTGATCAGCGAGCGCTACGGCCAAGGCACCGAAACTGTCGTTCACAACCAGTACGGGCGCGCCCGTCACAGAACCAAACGTCGCGTACTCTTCGAGCAGTAACTGGTCAGCCGCGTCCCATGCCAGGAGCAGGTCGCCGTTCGAGACGGGTCGACGATGAAGCTCGGACGTGCCGAACGGGTGCGTAAATGTGGCCATCAGGTGGAGAACCGTATCGGCCGCCCGCTACGGTCGGCATATCCGAATCGGTCTGGTGTGCCCTTACAGCCTCACGATCCCTGGGGGCGTGCAGGCACAGGTGCTCGGTTTAGCCCGAGAATTGCGCCGTCGTGGTCATGAGGCCAGGGTACTGGCGCCGTGCGACGGCCCCCCTCCCGAGCTCTTTGTCATCCCCATGGGGAACTCGATACCGACCTCCGCCAATGGATCGGTGGCACCGTTGGCCCCCGATCCGGCTGCGGCTCTGCGCACCCTACGAGCTCTACGAGACGAAGATTTCGACGTCTTGCACCTCCATGAACCTCTCGCACCGGGTCCGACGCTCACCAGTTTGATAGCCCATCCAGCGCCGATAGTAGGAACCTTTCACGCCGCCGGGGACAGCTCGACGTATCGGTTGCTCAATGCTGCGGTTCGGTGGACAGCCGATCGCGTCGACTATCGATGCGCAGTCTCCGAGGATGCCCAGGCACTCGCTGCTCGTTACCTCGGTGGGTCATATGATGTGTTGTGGAACGGCGTTGAACTCGATCGATTCCAGGCGGTCCCTGCACGGGCCGCCGACGGTCCGACCGTGCTTTTCGTGGGCCGACATGAACCTCGCAAAGGTCTCGCCGTGCTGCTCGAGGCCATGACGCTCTTGCCGCCCACGGTGCGCTGCTGGATTGCGGGCGAGGGACCCGACACGGCAGCTCTCAAGGTTCGCTACGCCGGTGACCCCCGATTGTCCTGGTTGGGGTTTCTCTCCGAACAAGAAAAGGTGGCCCGAATGCGGGGCGCCACGGTGTATTGCGCCCCGTCACTGCGCGGCGAGTCATTCGGAATCGTGCTCATCGAAGCCATGGCTGCGGGCACGCCTGTCGTCGCTAGCGACATCGACGGATACCGAAGTGTGGCCAGGGCCGGCCGAGATGCCATCCTCATTCCGCCCGATGATCCCGTGGCGTTGGCCGCAGCGCTGCAGTCCGTTCTCGTGAGCAGCGAAGTGGCCGAGCGCTATACAGTCGCTGGACGAGCACGGGCGAGTGAGTTCTCCATGTCGGTGCTGGCCGAACGGTATGAGCAGATTTACGAAAAGGTTCGCCCCACCCGACGACCCGAAGCTCTGTGGGGAGCCACACCAACGGGTCTCATTCGCCGTATCATCTCTGCGTCGCTCTACTGATTGGATGTTGCGCTATGCCGATTCTCATCGTTCTCGGGATATTTGTCATCGCCGTCATCGTGGTAGTGATGTCGTTCAATGGGCTCATTCAGCTGCGGAACCGGGTCGAGAACGCTTGGGCCCAGATTGATGTGCAGCTCAAGCGTCGATACGATCTCATTCCGAACCTGATCGAGACGGTGAAAGCCTACGCTGCCCACGAAAAGGGAACGCTTGAGGCCGTGATCCATGCCCGCAACTCCGCGATGACGGCATCGGCGGGGGGTGCAAGCTCAGCGGCGGCCGCGGGAGCCGCTGACACAGCCCTCACGGCGTCCCTGCGCCAAGTCTTTGCGCTCTCCGAGGCCTACCCTGACCTAAAGGCCAATCAGACCTTCCTGTCCCTGCAGGAAGAGCTGTCGTCCACCGAGGGCAAGATCGCCTACGCCCGGCAGTTCTACAACGATACCGTGATGAAGTACAACACCAAGATCGAGCAGTTTCCGACCTCTATCTTGGCCAACATGAAGAAGATGGCGCACCGGGAGTACTTCCAGACTGACCAGGCTTCTCGTGAGGTTCCAAAGGTCCAGTTCTAAGAAACGATGGCGGGAGCCTATGTACGAGCAAATTGCAGCAAACAAACGGCGGTCGGTCCTGCTGGTGTTGGGGTTCGTCGCGCTGGTGATGTCGGTCGGCTTCATTGTCGGTCGCCTCATCGGCTACGGAGCCATCGGTGTCGGCGCGGCCTTGGTCCTCTCCGCAGCTATGGCATTCGGGTCGTACTGGTGGAGTGACAAGGTGGCCTTGGCCGTCAGCCGCGCCCAGCCTGCCGAACCAACACAGTACCCGCGGCTCTACAACCTGGTCGAAGGGCTGTGCATCGCCGGCGGGTTGCCTGCGCCGAAGATCTTCATCATCGACGATCCGGCGCCGAACGCCTTTGCCACCGGGCGAGATCCCAAACATGCGTCGGTCGCGGTCACGACTGGACTGTTGAACCTCATGAATCGGGTCGAACTCGAGGGTGTGTTGGCCCATGAGCTTTCCCACATCCGCAACTATGACGTGCTGGTGTCGACCCTGGCGGTCACGCTGCTCGGCACGATCGCCATTGTGTCCGACATCGTGATCCGAATGATGTGGTGGAACGGTGGTCGCACCCGACGAGACGGTGATCATAATGACAGCAACAACCCACTGGGCTACCTCGGTCTGGTCATGCTGATGGTCGCCCCGCTGATTGGCAAGGTCTTTCAGTTGGCGCTGAGTCGACGCCGTGAAACGCTCGCGGACGTCTCCGCAGTTCAGATGACTCGTTATCCACCCGGCTTGATCTCCGCGCTCGAAAAGCTGCAGGCTGATTGTACGGTTACCCATTCTGCCACCCGAGCTACGGCTCATCTTTGGATCGAAAACCCGGTGGCTCGCCAAACCGATGAAGGTCGGTTTTCCCGGCTCAATCGCCTCTTCGATACGCACCCGCCTCTCGAAGAACGCATCGCCCTACTTCAGGAGCTCTGAAAACATGACAGCACGTTCGACGTTTCGTCGCGTCCCCATGACAATTCTCATTACTGCGGCCCTCCTCGCCGCGTGCGGTGGCGGAGCCAAGAAGGTGGCCGTGACCACCACGGTCGTTCCCACCACGCTGTTTCTGGCGACGACCACCACGGTAGCCCCGACGACTACGACGACTGTCGCGCCCACGACCACCACCGTGGCACCCGCTACCACGGTCGTCGCGGTAAAGACCTACCCGTTCACCGGGCTGCCCGTTACCGACGAGAAGCTCTACAACCGGCCAGCGCTGGCGATCAAGGTCAACAACGCATCGGACGCGCGGCCCCAAGCTGGGCTCAACCAGGCCGACATCGTGGTCGAAGAGATCGTAGAGGGCATCACTCGCTTCATGGCCGTCTACCAATCGACCGATGTCGATAAGGTCGGCTCGATTCGGTCGGCGCGCACAAGCGACCTCGATCTGCTGCGCGGGCTCGGCAAGCCACTGTTCGCGTGGTCTGGTGCCAACGGATATGTGGTAAACGCGGTTCACTCGTTGTCGAACGTGACCGATGTCGGCTTCGACTCCGCCAGCGACCTTTACACGATCGGGCGCCGTTTGCAGGACTACACCGAGTTCTTCATCAGCACAAAGGCGGCTTATGAGCGGGCTCCGGAAGGCAGCACGGCGCCGTCGCCGCTGTTCACGTACCGTTCCAGCGGTGCAGCCCCTGTTGGCGGCTCCGATATTGCCAAGGTCGAACTCACCCTTGATGGAACGCACGCCACGTGGACATGGAGCGCCGAGAAGAAGGCGTGGTTACGTTCGACCGACGGTCGAGTGCATGAAGATCGTGACGGCGTGCAACTCTCGCCGGCCAACGTCGTGGTGGCTTTCAGCAATTACCGAATGAGCCCCGCCGATCCCCATTCGCCCGAGGTCGTCAGCGTCGGCGAAGGCCCGGCCTGGGTTTTGACCGACGGCAAGCTGGTGAAAGGCACCTGGAAACGCGACACGGCCACCAGTCCTTATGTGCTGACCGACACCGGCGGAAAGGTGATCGCACTCACTCCCGGCCGCACGTTCCTCGAACTGCCCCGCACCGAGCAAGCCAACGCCGAACCGCAACTCTAAGACGAGGACGCCGGCTCAATTCTGCGCGAAGCGCCGCAGAATTGTTCGAGCGAAGCGGTCAGAGCAAGACAAAGCGGTCGCGACCGGACGAGGCACGATGGGGTAGCGAACCAACCCTGGCATGATTCGGCTGAGTCTTCTCAGCGGCTTCGGTTTACACTTTGGACATGGCTGAATCTCCTCTCTCACGCGCCACTGGAACCGTTCTGGTCAAGCGTGGTCTCGCTGAAATGCTCAAGGGTGGCGTCATCATGGACGTCGTCACGCCCGAGCAGGCAAAAATCGCCGAGGATGCTGGTGCCTGCGCGGTCATGGCTCTTGAGCGCGTCCCAGCCGACATTCGGCGTGACGGTGGGGTCGCCCGCATGAGCGACCCCGAAATGATCGAGGGCATCAAGGCCATCGTCAGCATTCCAGTGATGGCCAAGGCTCGTATCGGTCACTTCGTCGAGGCGCAGATTCTCGAGGCGCTAGGCGTCGACTATGTGGACGAATCCGAAGTGCTCACGCCTGCCGATGAGGCCCACCACATCGACAAGTGGGCGTTCACCGTTCCGTTCGTGTGCGGCGCCACCAACCTGGGCGAGGCCTTGCGGCGCATCTCCGAGGGTGCGTGCATGATCCGTTCCAAGGGCGAGGCCGGCACTGGCAACATCGTGGAGGCCGTGCGACATCTGCGTTCTATCCAGGGTGATATGCGCCGGATTACTCAGGCCGATTCGGCCGAACTATACGAATGGGCCAAGCGCCTCCAGGCACCTATTGGTCTGGTGCAAGAAATCGCCGAGACGGGCAAGCTGCCGGTGCCGTTGTTCTGCGCCGGAGGCATCGCGACGCCAGCCGATGCGGCCATGGCGATGCAGTTGGGCGCCGAGGCAGTGTTCGTCGGCTCAGGTATTTTCAAGAGCGATGACCCCGCCCCGCGGGCCAAGGCCATCGTCGAGGCCACCACTCATTTCCGCGATGCACACATCTTGGCCAAGGTCAGTCGCAACCTGGGCGCACCGATGACTGGCATCAACATGGACGAACCGCACCAGAAGTACGCCGATCGCGGCTGGTAGTCACCCATCGTGCCACAGGAGCCCCCAGGTGAAGCCCCAACCGACGATCGGTGTCCTTGCGCTACAGGGAGCTTTCGCTGCGCACGCGCAGGCACTGGCTGAACTCGGCCTTTCGGCCGTAGAGGTTCGCACGGCCGACCAGTTGGCCGCTATCGATGGCTTGGTCTTGCCTGGCGGTGAATCGACCACCATCTCAAAGCTGCTGGTGACGTTTGGGCTGTTCGATCCGCTCGGCGACCGTGTGCACGCCGGGCTGCCGGTGTTCGGCACGTGCGCGGGCATGATCTTGCTGTCCGAGCACATTCTCGACGGCCGCCCGGATCAGCGATGTATAGGCGCGCTGCCTATCGATTCTCGTCGCAACGGCTATGGCCGCCAGGTCGACAGCTTTGAGGCCGACCTCACCATCGCCGACCTGCCCGGCGACGACTTTCACGCCGTGTTCATCCGCGCCCCTCTCGTGGAACGGGCCGACGCGTCGGTTACCGTTCTTGCATCGGTCGAGGATCACCCGGTGCTCTGCAGGTACAAGAATGTACTTGTGGCGTCGTTTCATCCCGAGCTGACGCGGGACCGTCGCATTCATCAGTATTTTGTGGACACCTTCGTCCGAGAAATGTGAGTTCACCATGTCCGGCCATTCCAAGTGGGCAACGATCAAGCACAAAAAGGGCGCAGCCGACCAGGCTCGCGCCAAGTTGTTCGCCAAGCTCATCCGCCAGGTCGAAGTCGCTGCCCGCCAGGGTGGCGGCGACATCAACACCAACGCCACGCTGCGCACACACTTCACCAAGGCCCGCAGCTCATCGGTGCCCATCGACACCATTGAACGCGCCATCAAACGGGGCACCGGCGAACTCGAGGGCGTGAACTATGAGAGCATCACCTATGAGGGATACGCGCCCGGCGGCGCGGCCATTCTCGTTGACGTGCTGACGGACAACCGGAACCGGAGCGGTTCAGACATCCGCTCGATCTTTTCCAAGACGGGTGGGGCCATGGCCGAACCAGGGTCGGTGGCCTGGCAGTTCAGCCGGAAAGGCGTCGTCGTAGTGGCCGGAAAGCACAGCGAAGACGACGTGATGATGGCCGGGCTCGATGCGGGTCTGGATGACATTTCTCGCGACGGTGATTCGTGGAAGGTGGTCTGCGAGTCATCGTCCACTGAGTCGCTCCGTGAAGCACTGGAGAAGGCCGGGCTCGTCGTTGAGTCGGCCGAATCCACCATGCTTCCCTCGGCCATCATCGAGCTCGAGACGCTCGAAAATGCCAAGGCTGTGCTTCGCACCATCGACGCTCTTGATGAAAACGACGATGTGCAAGAGGTCTATGCCAACTTCGACATCCCTGAGCACATCATGAAGCTGCTGGAGGCCTGATCATGGCTCTCTCCGTTGGAGACCGTGCGCCCGACTTCACCTTGCAAGGTACGGGAGACCGCACCTACCGGCTGAACGACTACCGCGGCCAACCCGTCGTGCTCGTCTTCTATCCGGGAGATAACACCCCGGTGTGCACCAAGCAGCTCAATACCTACAACAACGACATCGGTGAGTTCGAAGGAGTGGGCGCCCAGGTTCTGGCCATCTCCAGCCAGAACATGGAAAGTCACGACAAGTTCGCAGCCAGGCTCGGGCTCACCTTTCCCTTGCTGGCCGATACCGACAAGGCGGTTGCCGGGGCCTACGACACGCTCGGACCATTGGGTTTCGCCCGCCGCTCGATCTTCGTCGTAGATAAGGACGGTGTCGTGCGTTACGTCCACCGCGCCATTGCCGGTCTGACCTTTCGGTCTACCGACGAACTGATCGTCGCGGTGCGGGCGGCGGGCTGACCGGGCTCCCTGACGAACCGAGCCAGTCATGGTAAGTTCGAACCTGTGTTCGCCGTTAAGAGTCCTCTGCGCATTCTCGGTATCGATCCAGGGTTGTCGCGGTGTGGGTACGCCTGCATCGAGGTGACCCGAAGGGCTCCGCTCACGCTCGTCGCTATCGGCGTTCTCACAACACCACCGTCACATCCGCTCCCGAACCGACTGGCCGAGATGCGCGCCGAATTGGCGGCGCTCATGGATGAAGTCAACCCCGACGTGGTGGCCGTCGAGCACGTGTTTTTCCAAGTCAACGTTCGTACGGCGATGTCAGTAGGGCAAGCCAGCGGCTTGGCCTTGGCCGAAGCGGCGAGCCGCGGCTGCGAAGTAGTGCAGTACACACCGAACGAGGTGAAATCCACGGTGGCCGGCTGGGGGGCTGCGGATAAGGCTCAGGTCGGCCGAATGGTGCAGGCGCGTCTCGGCTTGACCGAGGTACCGAAACCGGCGGATGCGGCCGATGCAGCGGCGTTGGCGCTTTGCTATCTGGCCACCGCTCCGATGGCCAAACTCACGCGCGCCGCCACCGGCACACCGGGCCAACGGGCGGCGACCGGAGGCCGACGGTGATCGGCTCGTTGCGTGGCACCATGCTCGACCGGGGGAGCGCAGGTGAGGTACTGGTCGAAGTGCAGGGTGTGGGCTACCGGGTGATCGTTTCTCCCCGCACGCTCGCACAATTGCCCAGCGCTGGCGATGTCTTTTTGTACATCCACCATCACATCCGTGAAGACGCTCAAGCGCTCTATGGCTTTGTGTCCCGCGATGATCGTGTGACGTTCGAGGCACTGATTTCGGCTCACGGGGTCGGGCCGTCGCTGGGGCTGGCCATTCTCGGGGTGCACACACCGGACAATCTGCGAGTCGCCGTTGCTACCAGCGATGACGCGGCCCTCTGTCTGGTGCCGGGGGTCGGCAAGAAGACCGCGGCTCGCCTGTTGATCGAGTTGAAGAGCAAGCTCGACGTGCCCGACTTCGCCCCGTTTGCCACGGGCCCCACGGGAGGCGGTTCGGTGACCGCAGAGGTGCGTGAGGCGCTCACCGGCCTGGGTTACGGCCAGGATGAGATCCGAGATGTGCTCAGAGAACTGCCCACCACGGGGTCAGCAGCCAATCTGTTGCGCCAGGCGCTCGGTCTTCTAGGGTCCAAGCGTGCGTGACGAGTTCGTAGACCCGCTGCCCATCGAAGCCGAAACCTCCGACGAGGCCAACCTTCGGCCTCGGCGGCTCTCGGACTTCGTGGGCCAACGGGAACTGAAAGACCACCTCAGCATTACCCTCGAGGCGGCTCGTCGACGCAATCAAGCGGCCGATCATGTGCTGCTCGCCGGGCCGCCTGGGCTAGGCAAGACCTCAATGGCGGCCATCATCGCGGTCGAGATGGACGCGCACATGCTCGTCACGTCAGGCCCGGCACTCGAGCGGGCCGGTGATCTTGCCGCCATTCTCACCAAGCTTGATGAAGGCGACGTTCTCTTCATCGACGAGATCCACCGTTTGTCCCGTGCAGTGGAAGAGATTCTCTATCCGGCCATGGAGGATTTTCAGATCGACATCGTGGTCGGCAAGGGCCCGGCGGCCAGTTCCATCCGTCTCACGTTGCCACGGTTCACCCTTGTCGGCGCCACTACCCGCACCGGAATGATCACTGGGCCGCTCAGAGACCGTTTCGGTCTGGTGGCGCGTCTCGACTTTTACGATCCGGATGAATTGCAGCTCATCGTGACCCGCGCCGCGGGAATCCTGGGGGTACAGGTCACCGATGACGCGGCGTGGGAGATCGCCCGGCGTAGTCGCGGCACACCCCGCATCGCCAACCGATTGCTCAGACGCGTGAGAGATTTTGCCGAAGTGCGTGGTGACGGCACCGTGAATGTGCAGACCGCGAACGATGGTCTCGCGCTGTTCGGGGTCGACGAGCGAGGCCTTGACAAGGTCGACCGTGCCGTGTTGAACGCCATCTGCCGACAGTTCGGCGGCGGGCCGGTGGGCTTGTCGACATTGGCGATCAGCGTGGGCGAGCAAACCGAAACGGTGGAAGATGTGTACGAGCCGTTTCTTATCCAGCAGGGATTTCTGGCCCGTACGCCCCGAGGGCGCGTCGCCATGCCCTCGGCCTTTACCCATGTCGGCATGACGCCGCCCGAGCGGGGAAACCAGCTGCCCTCATTGTTCGAGTAGCGCTCGTCGGCTAAGAAGGCACCATGTTTGACGACGTGCTCCTTGGTTCGGCCGACGCACTTTCTCGGGCGATTCACAGTCGAGATGTCTCGTGTGTCGAAGTGATGAAAGCCACCTTGGCTCGGGTTGATCGTCTCAACCCCACGTTCAACGCCATCGTTTCTCGGCAAGACAGCGCTGACCTCGTGCGGCAGGCAGACGCACACGATCGCCTACTAAATGATGGGCACGACATGGGGTGGATGCATGGGTTTCCCCTCGCCCCCAAGGATTTGACTGATGCCGCCGGGATTCCGACAATCCGAGGATCCCACCTCTTTGTCGACAATGTTCCGCGCCACGATGGCCTGCAGGTGCACCGAATGCGGTCCGCTGGGGGCATTGTGATCGGCAAGACCAACACTCCCGAACACGGGCTGGGTTCGCACACCTACAACCGCGTATTCGGCGTCACGCGCAACGCGTGGAACCCGGCCTTGAGTGCGGGAGGCAGCAGTGGAGGAGCTGCTGTCGCACTTGCCCTCGGGTTGCTTGCGGTCGCGGACGGCAGCGACATGATGGGTTCTCTGCGCAATCCGGCCGGTTGGAACGGCGTGTACGGCCTGAGGCCCACGCCGGGCCGGGTACCGTCGTGGCCCGCCACGGATATCTTCCAGCATCAACTGTCGACCGAAGGCCCGATGGCACGAACGGTCGGCGACCTTGCTCGCCTGCTCTCGATCCAGGCTGGCCACGACGAACGGCTACCGCTTTCGCTCACCGATGATCCGACACAATTCACCCAGCGGCTCACCGGGGCTGCGCCGGGTATCGCTGTTGGCTGGCTTGGTGATCTCGACGGCTACCTCGCGGTCGAACCCGCTGTTCTGCGGGCCTGCGAGCGAGCGCTTGGCTCGTTCGAAGCGGCGGGGTGCCCGGTGCACTCCGCCGCACCGTTCTTCGACCACGAGCGACTGTGGCGGGCATGGGTGGCCTTGCGAAGCTTCCAGATCAGCGGCTCGATGGGCCCCTACTACGATGACCCCTCGACCAAGGCGATGCTGAAGCCAGAACTCGCTTGGGAGATCGAGCACGGCCGGAGGATCACCGTGCCACAGCTGTTTGAGGCATCCATCATCCGCACCGCCTGGCACCAGGCCGTCCTCGGCGCACTCGACCGCTACGACGTTCTGGTGCTGCCTTCAGCCCAGTGCGCGCCCTTTCCTGCCGAGTGGACGTGGCCGCGCCAAGTCGCCGGGCGCACGATGGACACCTACCACCGTTGGATGGAGGTGGTAGTGCCAGGCAGCATGGCTGCCGTGCCAGTGCTCAGCATCCCTGCCGGTTTCGATGAGGGCAGCCTTCCGGTCGGGTTGCAACTCATTGGACGGCCGCGAGGGGAGTGGGATCTGCTGCAATTGGCCTACGGGCTCGAGCAGCTCAGCGGGGGGCGCCCGGTGCCACCAGCGGCCAAGGTCGATTCCGCTCCACCAGCCAGGCCAGATCCAGCAGCAGTTCCTCGCTGAAGTGCGGCCCGATCACCTGCAGCCCGATCGGAAGACCGTCGAGGGTGCCGGCGGGAATCGAAATTCCCGGATTGCCGTACAGATTGCAGGGAAACGTCAGCCGGCCGTTGTTTCCTGCACCTGCATCTACGCCGCCAAAGATGCCCGGCAGGGGTCCTTCGGCGGCAAAGGCCACGTCAGGGTTGCTGGCTGTGATCACCAGGTCAACCTGGTCAAAGATGCGCGCCATCGCCTGGTTCAACTCGCCTCGCCGTCGTTCGATGCGTGCTCGAGCCTCGGCCGAATACCGACCTGCCGTCGTTTCGAGCCCGAATCGGATCTCGGGCGTCAGCTGATCGGCACACGCGGGCCAGCGGTCACCGAGTTGTGCGGCGATAGAAATCATGCCGCTGATCGACCAAGCGGCCCCCATGTTCGGCAGCTTGGTGTCGATGCCGTCGACGCGGCAAAGTCCGGCATCTCGGGTCAGATCTTGTGCTGCGCCCTCAAGTAGCTCCCACATAATTGGCGACACGGTGGCACCACCCCAGGTCGCGACGACGGCCACTCGTTGGCCACGCAACGCATCAAGGTGGCTGCCCAGGCCGGACTCCCAGCCGGCGACTCGGGCCAGGCTGAGGGGATCTCGCCGATCATGACCGTTGCATACGTCGAACCAGCGGGCGGTGTCTCGGACCGATCGCGACAGGCAACCGGTAGTGACCGTCAGGTTTCCGTAACCCGCATGCGGGGCCAACGGGATACGACCGTAGGTGGCCTTTAGGCCGACGAGCCCGGTGAAGCCGGCCGGGATGCGGATCGAGCCACCACCGTCGCCTCCGCTGGCGATCGTGAACAAACCACCAGCGACCGCAGCTGCGGCACCGCCGGAGGATCCGCCGGGGGTGTGAGCGGGGTTCCACGGATTGCGAGTCACGCCGTTCAGTACGGTTCGCGTCACGTTGACCCCACCGAACTCGCTGGCCGTCGTCTGGCCAGCCAGCACCGCACCGCCAAGGTCACGCAGCCGCGTCACCATGGCGCTGGTGTGCGTGGCCACGAGGTCTTTGAGTGGTACCGAGGCCTCGTTGGCTGGCCAGCCGGTGACCTCGTCGAGTTGCTTGATGCCGACGGGCACCCCGCCAAAGGGAAGTGAGATGTCAGAGGCCCGTGCCGCCGCTTGCGCCACCTCGCGATCGCTGAAACACACGGCATTGAGCGTGCTGGCATCGATTGCCGCGTAGGTCGCCTGCAATTCTTCGATGGGTGAACGCTCACCCCGCCGGAACGCATCCACGAGCGAACAAGCGTCATCCTGCCAGGGGGTATCAGTCACAACAGGACGATATCGCTTTCTGTGATTGCTCCGTCGGCCGGAGCAGTTTCAGCTACTGATCGATCGGGCTGGCGCCAAGCGTCCAGCCACAGCCTCCGCAGTAGGTGACTCTGATCAGCACATCGCCGTCGGCAATGGTGGTGGTTGTCAAGGACTTGGCCAGCACGGCGCGGCACTGGGGGCAGCACGCCTGCACCAGCGACTTTTGCGGCTGATGGAGCAACACATTGGCTGAACTGGTGGCCTGCTCGACCTCCACCCGCAGACGAGCGGTATCAACCTCCATCGCTGCCAGCACCTTGAGAGCCACTGACGTCGGGTCCTCCACCAGCCCGACCAGCATGTCGAGCACCATGATCTTCTCCGGCGGCACCAGGGACAGTCGATAGTCCGAAGCCGTCGCCAGAACGGTGCGTGCTCGAGGGGTCAGCAGCACGAACCCCATCGGGGTCTGTCGGCCTCGCCCGACGACCTCGATGACGGCGTTCCAGGCCTTATGTCTCGTGACGCCAAAGCTCGTCAGAATGTGGGAGGCCACGCTGCTCGACTCATCGAGAATACCGAGGAGGAGGTGCTCGGTACCCACGTAGCTGTGCGCCAACAGGCGCGCCTCTTCTTGAGCAAAGGCCATGACCCGTTGCGACGGTTGGTCGAATTGGCCAAATGTATTCATTGGATCACGATTGGTTGGACGCACCTGGGGGCCATGTTGTCGCGTCGGCGGCTCCTTGGGAAGAGTTAACGGCGCAATAAGCTGTTCGGCCTGTGCGAATGAGCGACGTTGTCTACGACCTACCCGACGATGCCATTGCGCAGCGGCCCGTCGAACCCCGTGACGCGGCTCGACTTCTGGTCGACCGCGGAGCCGAGGTCGCGCCTGACCATCGATTGGTTTCAGATCTGCCT
>JAYTVF010000212.1:0-21906 GCA_043744155.1 Acidimicrobiia bacterium
CCGATTCGGCGATGTCCGGCTTGCATGAGGTGCTTCAGACCGAGCACGGCACCAGCATGGTTGTCGGTCAGTACGGCATCGGCAGCGAAGTCGATCGGCGCACGGTCGACGAAGACGATTTCGGTTCCCTTCCGCCACTCGCTCTCCAGATACGAATGGTCAAAGCTGGCCGGAGCGATAATGAGGCCATCGACCTGTCGTGCTGCGAAGGCCCGGACGAGTTCGCGCTCGCGGAACTCATCTTCGTCCAGGCTGCCGGCGAACACCGCGACCCCACGCTGACGGGCGACATCCTCGATAGCCCGATGTACCGCTGACGAGAACGGATTGCCCACATTTTCCAATAAAACCCCGATGGTAGAGGTCTTTCCGTCGCTTCGGCGCAGACTGGTGGCGGTGAGATTCTGCCGGTAATCCAAGGACCCGATGGCGGCGCGAACTTTGTCGGCCAAGTCTGGCGACACGTTGGGTTCGGCGTTGATCACGCGCGAAACCGTCTTCAAACTGACCCCGGCGAGCGCGGCGACTTCTCGCATCGTCGGGCGATGCCGACGCTCGGTCTCGGTCAGTTTCGGCATGTGGGTGGGTGGCTCCTGGGTATTTCGTCCTACTGCCTGTTGATGTCGAGGCCGCGACGTGGCTAACATTGTGACAACGTTGTCAATCACACCGCAAGGTGTACTCCAATAGGGGGAGTAAATACATGAGCACTACCAAGAGCTGGATTCGTCCAGTTGTCGTCGTAGCGGCGATCGGCATTCTCGCTGCCGGCTGTGGGTCCAAGAAGGTCGCCGCACCGGCCACCACAGCCGCCGGTGCGGTCACCACCGCCAAGGCGGGGGCTGCGCCCGCCGCCGGCGAGAAGATCGTCGTCGGCCTCATCACCAAGAACGCCACCAACCCGTTCTTCATCAAGATGACCGAAGGCGCCAAGGCCGAAGCTGCCGCCAAGGGCGTTGAGATGCAGACCTTCGCCGGTACCAAGGACGGAGACAACGAGACCCAGGTCGCCGCTGTCGAAACCCTTATCGCCGCCAAGGCCAAGGGTGTTCTCATCACCCCGAACGACTCCAAGGCCATCGCTCCTGTGCTGGCCAAGGCCAAGGCCGCTGGCCTGTTGACTATCGCTCTCGACACCGTGCCCGAGCCGGCCAACATCGTTGACATCACCTTCGCCACCGACAACTACCTCGCCGGTCAGTTGATCGGCAAATGGGCCAAGGCCAAGCTGGGCGATAAGGCCGCGTCGGCCAAGATTGCGCTGCTCGACCTCAACGCCGACCAGATCTCGGTCGACGTTTCCCGTGATCAGGGCTTCCTCAACGGCTTCGGCATCGACACCGCCGACCCCAAGAAGATGGGCGACGAGAAGGATCCCCGCATCGTCGGCAACGACGTCACCTCGGGCTCCATCGAAGGCGGCCAGAAGGCCATGGAAAACCTCCTCGTAAAGAACCCCGGCATCAATGTGGTGTACACCATCAACGAGCCCGCGGCTGAAGGTGCCTATAAGGCCCTCAAGGCGGCCGGCAAGGAAGCTGGCGTGCTGATCGTCTCCGTTGACGGCGGCTGCCACGGTGTTGACCAGGTTGCCAAGAAGGTCATCGGTGCCACCTCGATGCAGTTCCCATTGAAGATGGCTTCCCTTGGTGTTGACGCTATCGTCGAGCTGGCCAAGTCCGGTAAGAAGCCGGCCAACTCGCCCGGCCTCGAGTTCTTCAACACCGGAGTGAACCTGATCACCGACGAGCCGATGGCGGGCGTTGAGTCCCTCAAGGCCGCCGATGGCGCCAAGATCTGCTGGGGCACGATCTAACCAGCAGCACGCACAATGGTGACCATGTCTGATCTTGTGGTCGCTTGAAGGAATCAACCGGGGTGAGCGTCGTGCCATGTGCATGGCGCTCACCCCGGTTTCGTAAATAGTGCAGAATGGGAACGGGGAGGCTCATATGAGTACTGGAATGGGAAGCGAGTTTGCCGCTTCGGAAGATATGGCCGATAGAGCAGGGGCCGAGATGGCCGACGCCCATGCAGAAATCGGTGAGCACTCGGCCACGCTCGGGGCGCGTATGCATCAGGCTCTCCACTCGAGAGCCACGCTCGGGTCTTTCATGGTGCTACTGCTGGCTGGCGTCTTTTTCAGTTTCTGGGCCCCGCATTTCTTGGCGGCGAACACGTTCTCCCTCATCATCCAACAGACAATGGTCGTGGGCACCGTGGCCATCGCGCAGGCCATTGTTGTGCTTACGGCTGGCATTGATCTTTCCGTTGGATCCATCCTGGTACTTACCATGATGCTGATGGCCAAACTGGCCTCGAGCTATGACATGCCCGGTATAATCGTGCTGATCATCGGCCTCGCGATCGGTGCGGCGTGTGGATTCATCAACGGATTCCTCATCACTCGGCTCAAGCTGCCGCCGTTCATCGTCACGCTCGGTACGCTCAGCATCTTTTTCTCGCTCAACCTCTATATCTCCAAAGGCCAGACGGTCAACGCCCAGGACATGACACCGCTGCTGGTGTGGACTGGGAAGTATTTCAAACTCCTCGGTACGAACTTCACCTATGGCTCGGTGATGGTGCTGATGCTGTTCCTCGTGTTCTCGTTCATCCTGGCGAATTCGGCTTGGGGTCGCCATATCTACGCCACCGGTGACGATGTGGAAGCGGCTCGCCTCGCCGGTATCCAGACCAACCGGGTGCTGCTCAGCGCCTATACCCTGGCGGGCCTTATCTGTGCTGTCGGTGCGTGGATGCTAATCGGGCGCATCGGGGCGGCCAGCCCGCAGTCGGGCCAGACGCTCAACCTCGATTCGATCACGGCCGTCGTGGTGGGCGGTATCAGCCTATTCGGCGGGCGCGGCAAGCTCATCGGCGTGCTGTTCGGCACGCTCATCGTTGGATTCTTCGAAACGGGACTCAAGCTCGGTGGCGTCGACGTGTTGTGGCAACGCTTCGCCGTCGGTGCCCTCGTTGTGGCCGCCGTCGCCATTGACCAGTGGATCCGAAAGGTGCAGTCATGACCACGCCAATCCTTGAAGCCAAAGGTGTTTCGAAGCGATTCGGTCGAGTGGTCGCCCTCGACAACTGTGACTTCGCGCTTTACCCAGGTGAAATTCTGGCCGTCATCGGTGACAACGGTTCGGGCAAGTCAAGTTTGGTGAAATGTCTGTCCGGTGCCTATGTGCCCGATAGCGGATCGGTCGAACTCGAAGGCCAGTCGGTGCACTTCAAGAACCCGATGGAGGCCCGAGCCAAGGGTATCGAAACCGTCTATCAGACTCTGGCTGTCGCCCCCGGTCTCGATATTGCGAGCAACTTGTTCCTCGGGCGCGAGCGCCGACGTCCAGGCCCACTCGGCAAGGTCCTACGCATGCTCGATCTGAAGGGTATGGAAAAGGAGGCGGCCACCCACATGAATGCGCTCGGCATCATGACGATTCAGAACATGAATCAAGCCGTCGAATCACTCTCGGGTGGTCAGCGCCAGGGTGTCGCGGTCGCCCGCGCCGCCGCCTTTGGGAGCAAAGTCGTGATTATGGACGAGCCCACCGCCGCGCTCGGGGTCAAGGAATCTCGCCGGGTACTGAACCTCATCCGTGAAGTGCGAGATCGCGGGCTGCCGATCATCCTCATCAGTCACAACATGCCGCATGTGTTCGAGGTGGCTGACCGTATCCACATTCAACGACTTGGTCGGCGGGCGGCGCTGGTGACCCCGAAGTCGCACACGATGAACGAGGCAGTAGCCATCATGACCGGTGCGATGACGGTTGATCCGGCCGCCCAAGCTTCGTGATTCTTGTAACGGGTGAGGCCTTGATCGACCTCGTCATCGAACCCGGTGGGTCGGTGAAGGCTATCGAAGGTGGTGGGCCGTACAACGCGGCGCGCACCATCGGCCGCCTTGGGCAGCCATGCATGTTTCTGGCCACGCTCTCGGCTGACCGATTTGGTCGAGGTCTGCTCGGTCATCTTCGTGAAGACGGCGTCGATGTATCCGCCGTCGTTTCTACCGAGCTGCCGACCACCCTGGCCGCAGCAGAACTCGACGCCGCGGGGTCGGCCACCTATCGGTTCTATCTGGAAGGGACGGCGGCCCCGTCGCTGACCCCACAGGCCGCGCTCGCCCGAGTACCAGCCGGGGTCCGGGCCTTTCACATCGGCACCCTGGGTTTGGTGCTCGAGCCGATGGCAACGGCGGCAGAAGCAGTGCTCGCCAGCCTCGAGCAGACGGTCCTGGTCTTCGTCGATCCGAACTGCAGGCCCCGTGTGATTGCCGACCCGGTCGCCTATCGGGCTCGCATCCGCCAGGTGTGCCAGCGCGCCGATGTCGTCAAGGTCAGCGAGGAGGATCTGGACTATCTGTCTCCCCATCTCAGCGCAGACGAGGCGGCCGAGCAGATCATTGCTGACGGCGTACCCGTGGTCTTACTGAGCGCAGGATCCGAGGGCGTGCGCGTCTTCACCGCTGCGGGCATGTTTTCGGTGCCGGCACCAAAGGTCGATGTCGTCGACACCATTGGTGCCGGGGACTCGCTGGGGGGAAGTTTCCTGGCGTGGTGGGTCGCCCAGGGTTATGGGCGCACGGAGTTGGGCGACCGTGCCCTGCTGGGCCAGGCCGTTGGTTTCGCGACCTACGTGGCCGGGCGCACATGCGCCGTCGCCGGTGCGCAACCGCCGCGGTTGGCCACATTGCCTGCTGAGTTGCGAGCCGAACTCTGCGCGTAAACACCTAGATGGGCCGTCGCTCCGGCCCGTGCCTACTTCGAGTCGACGATGTCTACGACGAAGACCATGGTGTCGGTGCCCAGGATTTGCGGAGGGCGCCCTGACGCTCCGTAACCCTTGTCCGGCGGAATGACCAGAAGTACTCGGCTGCCGATGTTTTGCCCGACCAGGCCCTCGTCCCAGCCTTTGATGACCTGACCCTTGCCGATGCCGAACTCAATCGGCTGCCCGCGGTCCCATGATGCGTCGAACTGCTTGCCGGTCTTCCAGATCTGTCCGACGTATTGCACTTTGATGGTTTGTCCCGCCTTTACCGCTGCGCCTTTGCCCGGCGTAAGTACCCGGGCCTCAAGCGTGCTTGGCGGGGTCCCGGAGGGCATTTTGATCTCGGGCTTGGCGTCGGCCGCGCCCGTCACGGTCGGCAGCGAGCTGGCGGCCTGAGTCGTCGTGACGACCTCGGTCTTGGCCACGGCCGTTGTGGCAGTGCTGATGGATTTTCCGCAGCCCGCCGAGAGCAGGACGGTGATGGAGAGGGCAAGTATTCGACGCACGGGTGACAACGCTATAACAGCACCGCCCTGCGTGGTGATCGCCCTCGCTCCGTCGTCGCTGCGTTGTCGCTGGGCGTCCGTTCTGCGTTGTTCGGCGTTTTGATGACGTGGTTGTTCTTTCGGGACAATTTTGATTCTCAGTACGCTGGATCTTCTCTGCAACACCCCCCTGTCATGGTGATGACATGACAACGTTCTTGGTGCTCGTCCTGGTGCTAGCCGTGGGCGGGTTGGGGGTCACCTTCGGCTATTTACTCAACCGGCGAACGCGGGCTGCTCCGCTCGCCCCTCCGGTGGCACCCCCGCCCGACCCGGCCCTCTTGGTACAGCAGGCGCTGGCCACGGCGTTGGCCGAACTGCGCCATCACGCGGTAGGCGAGCGTGAAGCCGCTATTCGCGCCGCCGTCGAGCAAGCCAGCGTGCTGAACCGTGACGTCATTGGCCAACAGGTGGCCGTTGGCCAGCAAGAATTGTTGGCCAAAAAAGAGTTCATCGACGGTCGGCTGAACCAGGTGCAGACTGAAGTGCGCGAAGAGTTGGGGCGGGTAAGCGAGCTGGTGCGTCAGTTGGGCTCCACCAGCCAGCGCAGTTTCGGCGAGGTATCGGCGGCCTTGAATGCTCATGCTGAGATGACGGCGTCGTTGTCGTCAACCACCCAAGGTCTGCGAGAGGCATTGGCCAGCACCAAGGCACGCGGCCAATGGGGCGAACGTATGGCCGAAGACGTGTTGCGTCTGGCCGGCTTCGTTGAAAACGTGAACTACCGCAAGCAGGTAGCCATCGAAGGTGGCCGCGGCATGCCCGACTTCACCTTTGACATGCCCAAGGGCCACTCGCTCTACATGGATGTGAAGTTTCCGGTCACGTCCTATCTACGTACGCTCGACGCTCGCACCGACGCCGAGCGCATCGTCCATCGAGATACCTTCCTGCGCGATGTGCGCCTGCGGGTGAAGGAATTGGCCCACCGTGACTATGCCGGTGCTAGCACGGCAAGCACCGTCGACTACGTGCTGATGTTCCTGCCGAACGAGTCGATCTCGGGCTTCATCTTCGAGGCTGATCCCTCCTTGATGGATGATGCGATGCGCCAAAAGGTCGTCTTGTGCTCACCCCTCACCCTGTTCGCCATGTTGGGCGTCATTCGTCAGGCCTTCGACAACTTCATGGTCGAACGCACCTCCGACGAAATTCTCAAGGTACTCGGCAGTTTCGAGCAGCAATGGCAGAAGTTCACCGACGGCCTCGACTCGATGGGCAAGCGGCTCGATAGTACTCAAAAGGCTTTCGAGGATCTCAACGGTACCCGCCGCCGCATGCTCGAGCGGCCAATGGCCCGACTCGACGCCATCCGCAGAGAGCGAGGCCTGTCTGACGACGGGGGGTTACCGTTCGTCGAGTTCGTCGAGTCGTCCGACTTCTCCGAGCGCCGCCGTCTCGGCGCCTGACGATCACGCCAGGGGCTGACACAATCATGGCCGTGAACCAAACGTCGTTTGACCTCGATTTCGATGACGGTGGCAATCCCACCTTTACCGTGCGCGAGTTGGCAGATGTCGTCAATGGCCTGTTTCGCCGCACATTTCATGAGGGTGTGTGGGTGCGTGGTGAGATCGAAGGCCTCCAGACCGCTCGAAACGGTCACGTCTATTTCACTGTTTCCGAACGCACGGCCGAGGGTCAGGCGACTCTTTCGGTCGCGTGTTTCGCCAACACCTGGATGCGTACGGTGCGACCGGCCCTGACGAAGCATCGTCTGCGGCTGGAGAACGGTCTACTGGTGCGCATCCACGGTCAGATGAACCTGTATGCGCCCTCAGGCAAACTCAGCCTGGTGATGGACGGTCTCGATGCTCGCTTCACGCTCGGTCAACTGGCGGCCGACCGCGAGCAGTTGATCCGTCGGCTGCTCTCCGAAGGCCTGCTTGACCGCAACGGTCGTCGGCCCGTGCCGTCAGTACCGCTGCGTATCGGCGTCGTCACCAGTGTGGGTAGCGCAGCGTGGCACGACTTCACCCATGAGCTCGAGGTAAGCGGCATCGGCTTTCATCTGGTGACCTGCGACGTTCGAGTACAAGGGGTCGGTGCTGCCGAGCGGGTGGCGGCTGCGGTGGCCACACTGTCTGATCCGTATCATCGGCTCGACGTGTTAGTGGTTATCCGCGGCGGCGGGTCTCGAACCGATCTGGCGACCTTCGACGACGAGCGCATCGCCCGAGCCATCGCCCGGTCTGGGGTTCCAGTCTTTACCGGGGTCGGACACGAGATCGATCGGGCTATCGCCGACGAAGTTGCGCATACCGCGTTCAAGACGCCCACCGCCTGTGCAGCCAATCTGGTTGAACGAGTTCGCGCACATGCCGCCGACATTGACGAGATTGCAGCCCGTATCCGTCGAGCGGGTGCCGATCGACTTGCTCAGGCCGATAGGCATATTCGCGATTCTGCGCACCGAGCGGCCGATCGGGGTCGCCGCAGTCTGGCTGTAGCCGACCAGCGCGTGGTGCACCAGGGTGACCGCATTGGTCGTCAGGCATCTCGTGCCCTCTCGTTGCAGGCCACTGGTCTACAACGGTCTGCGGTGCGCGCAAACGCGCTCGGTCGTGGGCACGTCCGCCATGGCGAACGGGTCGTGCAGGCTCAGGCCGATCGACTCGTTCGTCGCAGCGTCCGGTTACCGGGGTCGGCCGACCGATCGCTCGACTCCTTGGCTGCCAGAGTCACCGCGCTCGACCCCGCCCGCACGCTGGCTCGGGGGTGGAGTATCACCCGGCGTGACGACGGCAGTCTGGTGCGTCATGCTGACGAGCTACGTCCTGGGGATGTGCTGCTGACCACCCTCGCTGCGGGCCAGGTCACCAGTCGAGTGGAGGAAATGACATGAGTGCTAACAACGGCCACGGCGACGAACAGATCGGCTACAACGATGCCCTGGCCGAACTCGATGAAATCCTTTCCGAACTCGAGGGCGACACGGTCGATGTCGATCACCTCGGTACCCGGGTCAAACGAGCCGCGCAGCTCATCGCCCTGTGTCGCGGCCGCATTTCCTCCGCCCGGCTCGAAATCGAGACCGTGGTCGCTGACCTTGATCGGCTGGCCGACAACAACGGCAGCTAGCTCGGCGTTCCGCACGTCGAGTGCCTTTCATGGGGTCACTTCAGAAGTACCCGTGTCATGGGAGCGGAGACAACTCGAAGGCGTGATGCGTGAGAAAAGTCTCACCTCTATCTCATTGTGTCCTCATCGACTGCTTCGATCATGTTTTCAGCCTGATGACGCTGCGGTGTTCGGTCACCGGGTCGAAACCGCCCGAACGCCGAGAGGAAGTCATCACCCATGACCATTCGATCCAAGGTTCGAGCTGCACGACGTGCCATCTGGGGTGTCGCAGCGCTGGTGAGTGTCGGTGCCAGCGTCGCCACAGCCGCGCCAGCGTCAGCAGCGAGCGCTCCTACGGCGCCGCGGCCGGGCGTGCCGTGGGGTGACGGTGTCGCGATGAACGTCGCCGTTCTGGCCCCTGTTTCCGATGGAGGTTCGCCGATCACGCAGTACACCTACTCGGCTGTTGATAGCAGCGGTTCGGCGCCTTTGATCTGCACGGGGATCACCACCTCGTGCCTCTACCCAGACCTCGCGGCCTCGACGAAGTACACCTACACCGTCACCGCGAAGAACGCTATCGGTACCAGTCCAGCGTCGGCGCCCGTGTCCTTCACCACCACCAACGGTATTCCCGGCCCCCCTCGCATGTTTCCGGCCGGCGGAGTAGACGGCGTGAGCGCTGGTGTCTCGGTGGCTGTGCCGGTTTCGACGGGCGGGAAACCGATCTTGGAGATGACCACCACCCTGCAACCGGGAGGACAGTTCTGCAAGAATCTCTGGGGCTGCTCGTTCACCGGCCTGACGCCGAACACGAAGTACACCTACTCTGCGACAGCAACCACAGAGATCGGCACCGGACCAGCCTCGGCATCGCTGTCCTTCGCGACAACGAATGGCCTACCCGGAGCGCCCTCGCAGCCGACGGCATCGTGGATCACCGACACCACCGTGAATCTGCAGGCGTTCTTCTACACGTACCAAAACGGCGGGTCCCCGATTACCGGATTCACCTACACCGCCGAACCGGGCAACGTCACTTGCACAGGTCCGACCCAAATCTGCACCATGACCGGCCTCACACCCAACACGGCGTACACCGTCACCCTGCGAGCGACGAACGCTATCGGTACCGGCCCAGCATCAGCATCCGCGACGTTCAAGACGGTAAGCGGGCTGCCCGCCGTTTGGGCCACCGCTGCAGGGTCGATCACCCGAACTGCAGCACAACTGACCTGGTCCCAGGTGTGGCTTCCCACGGTGAGCAGCTACACGGCAACGGTGCAGCCGGGCGGCAAATCATGCATGACTACCATTACCACCTGCACCATCGTCGGGCTGAGCCCGGCAACGGCCTATACCTACAGCGTTTCGGCGACCAATACCGCTGGCACCTCGGTATCCAATACGGTCGGCTTCTCCACGACACTTGGTCTACCCTCAGCCCCAAGTGCGGTCAATCCGAAATCCGTCGCGGCCACAACAGCGCTCGCCCGTTGGAACGGCGCTCCAGACGGCGGATATCCGATTACCGGCTACACCGTTACCGTTGTTGACCCCACCGGTGTTCTCGCATTTACGACCTGCATCTCGACTTCGACATCGTGCAATCTCACCGGCCTGACTCCGTCAAGCACCTACAGCTATACGGTCAAAGCAACGAACCAGTGGGGCACGAGCGCTGCGTCCGCACCGTCCAGTTTCACGACCGCGGTCGCAGTGCCCGTGCTCACCGCGCCAGCCGCGCCTGCCCAGCAGGGGGCGCTCAACATCACGCCCGTTTCGGCCAACGTCACATGGGTGGCCCCGGGGAATACCGGCGGCTCGGCCATCACCGGCTACACCGCCACCCTGATGCCCGGGAACCAGACCTGCACGGTTGCAGCAACGGTACGATCCTGCCCCATGACCGGCCTCAGCCCGTACACGGTGTACACCTACACGGTGAAGGCCACGAATGCCATCGGCACCAGCCCGGCTGGCAGCACAGGCGGTTTCACCACCCTGCAAGGGATGCCGAGCGCCCCGACCGCACTGCCCGCAGCGAACCTGACGACATCAACCGCGGACGCGATGTGGGCGGCACCAGCCGACGACTGGGGATCTCCGGTCACGATATACACCATAACCATGGTGGACATCACGCCGTTGGACAGCCTCCCCTGGACCTGCACCACGGTCGGTTCCGTCGGATCCTGCACGTTCTACAACCTGACGCCCGGCGACCAATACACCTACACCGTCACCGCCACGAACGCTCGCGGCACAAGCGCTCCGTCGGCCCCGATCACCTTCATCGTGCCGCTCGTCTAGCAATCAGGAACATCGACAGGCGGCGCCACTGCGGGTGAGTGGCGCCGCTTTACGTCTCAGCCCTGATGGGCAACGAGGGCGTTCTGGAAGGTCAGGCAGCTAGCGGTAGCGCTATCACCACGCCGCGGCGCTCCCCTGACACGGCCTGCGCTCGGCACGGCACGGCACGGCACGGCACGGCACGGCACGGCACGGCACGGCACGGCACGGCACGGCCTGCGCTCGGCCTGCGCTCGGCTCGGCACGGCCTGACTACCGGCTGCGTACAGCTGCCGGCGGGAGCGCGCCGTCGGCCAATGCTGCGTCGATTCATGGTCACGGGTGATCACGCTCCTCGACACGAAAATCGGTCGAGACACCGATAGGGTCGTCAGCGTGGTTCGCCGTCGACCCTGTCCATCGTGTGGCCAAGCACAAGCGGCGGGTTCGGCCTTTTGTTCGTCGTGCGGCGCGATGCTCGACGGCGCCGAGTTGACGGTAATGGCAGTCGATTCTGCGAGCGAGGCCGGAACCAATGTCGTGCTGTCGTCGGGGACATCACGAGGGCGATCTGTCGCCATCGTTGGCGTCGCTCTTCTGGCTTTGGCTGGGGCCGCAACACTGTCGGGCGGCAAGTCGAAAGCGACCACTGCGTCGAGCACTCCTACAACCCCAGCGAAATATCCGACCAGCAGTCCCAACGTCGCAGCGACGTCGGCACCGCCACCGAGCAGCACAGCGCCTGGCCTCGGACCGACAGTTTCGACGACCACATCGGTCGCAGGTGGGCCCCGGGGAACGTCGTCAACGGCCGTCGGCTCGTCGAGTCAAAGCGACTCGCCAACCACGCTGCCTAGCGGCGTGACGACCGCGGTTGGCTCGACTGACGGCACGGGAGGGTTTCAGCCTAATCCTGACGGCACCCTCAGCTCGACTGGTACGACGGCCAACCCACCGGTCACCATCAGTGAGGATCTGCACAGAACGACACCATCGACCAGCGTGCCAGTTGCACCCCGACATGCGTCGAGCGCGCCGGTGCTTGGTGAGAAGACCGGTATCAAGCTGATGCTCGTGCACCTCCGGGAGGACGCCAGCCCGCAGAACCCGACCGACAGTTGGCGCGACAGCATCTTCGATCTCGACACCGGCGTCGTCACCCGGCTCGGCTCAGCCACCTACACCTACAATGGTGACGACACGTTGCTCTTCCCTACCACTTCGGGCATGGCTTCGGTCATCTACGGCTCGGACCTCTCCGTTCGCACATGGCAGGCCGACGGCACGTTTCAAGAGTTCAGCCGGGCCGGATTTGGCGGCGGAGGAGGCCATATCGTCATCGGTGACGACCTCTGGATTACTGAGTTCAGCTTCTCCGATGCCGACAACGGTTCGATCGCAGCCCCGAAGCTCGTGCGTGTCAACCTCAAAGATGGAAAAGCGACGCTGGTAAAGCCGCTGAAAACCTTCGCCAACGTTGTGGGCCAAGATGCCAACAACCATCCGATAGTGACGTCATTCGATGGCACTGGTTCGTTTAGCTTCAACTCCGAAACCGGCGAATTCTCCCGGCTCACCTTGGCCAGCGCCGTCGCAAGTAGCGTTGACGCATATGTCAAGCGAGCGTGCGATGAGCGCATGACGTGCGGATACTTCCTGGTCACGCAGAACGGCACCGTCACCAGAGAAGTAAGCGACTTGGATACGGCATTCGTTGGTATCACGCTGGCCCCTGTCGGCGGGCAGGTCGTCTTGATCCGACAGGAGCCACAGAATCGGCTGGTTGCCGATGTCTTTGATCCAGCCACCGGGCAACACGTCGCGCTCGGTCACGCCAGCGCCGAGAGAGCGTCGCGGTCGGCCGCGTGGTCGCATGACGGCAAATGGCTGTTCCTGCAGTTTGGCGGCGGGCTTGTGGCGTGGCGTCCCGGCCTGGCCGAACCGATTCGGATCGAGCTCGACGGTGCCCCGATCCTGGCTGATGCGGTCGGCGTTTTCCCGTCCTGAGCGCAACCCGTCCAACCAGCCCTAAAGCTTCTCTCAACTTCGGGGGTCGCGCTCTTGTGCGAGTCGGTCGGTCCGATAGGGATGCCAAGACTTCTGGAAAGGCGCAGCGTGGCATTCAAGACCCGACCAATGCGAACCAACACTGGTGCATGGGTTGTCCTCGCGGCCGCGATCGCCATCTTTGCAGCCGCTGCAATGACGTTCACCCGCGAGCGCCTCGATCTGGCCGCAACCCTGGGCCTCATCGGCTCCTTTGGAGCGGTCGTCGCTGCTGGCCTTTTGCTGCGCGAAGGTAACCATGTTCGAAAGGGCCGCAGCGACCTAGATGAGGCGAAACGGTCGCTGCAACTCGTCGAAGCACGGTTCGATGCTTTGCTTCGCCATGCAGCCGATGTGGTCTTGATCCTTACGCCGACCGGTACATGCCTCTACATCAGCCCGTCGGCCCAATGGGTGCTCGGCGTGAAACCCGACACGGCCATTGGCAGACCATTGGATGTGTTGCTGGGCACCGGTGCGGTCAAAGTGCTCGATCAGCTCAAAGCGATGGCGAATGTGCCGGGCCTTGTCGCTTCAGTAGAAATGCAACTCACGCAGCCCAACGGTGCGGCCAAGGTGGTGGAGGCACGGTTGTCGAACCTTGTGCATGATCTGTCGGTGGGTGGCATCGTGCTGCACCTGGCCGACATCACCGACCGTCGCCGCTATGAGCAGTTGCTCGAGCGTCAGGCTGGGTCCGATGCGCTGACCGGCCTCTTCAACCGTAGCCGACTCGACGACGTGCTGAATGTGCAGTGGACGGATCACATGCGCAGGGGTCGGGGTTTCGCTGTTCTTTTTGCCGACCTCGATGGTTTCAAGTCGGTCAATGACCGGTTCGGGCATGAGGCTGGCGACGAGGTGTTGCGTGAAGTCGGTCAGCGCCTCACCCAGGCGGTGCGCAACCAAGACGTGGTCGTACGGTACGGGGGAGATGAGTTCGTGGTCGTCTGCCCGAACACCGATGCGGCCGAAGCCGAAGTGGTCGCTCGACGGATTCACGATGCGATCTGCACCCCAATCCTGGTCACCAACGGTGTCGCCGAAGTTGGCGTTTCGACCGGCATCGCCATCGGCCCCGGAGGCTTTGCCGATGTCGAGGCGCTCATGCGCAACGCCGATGAAACCATGTATCGCATCAAGGGCGCCAAGCCCGCTGCCGGCCGCCCACGCTAACGCCAGGTCAACCCGCTGCCGGCCGCTCGCGCGAACGCCAGCCGAGCCCGCTGCCGGCCGGCAGTCGCCAGCGCGAACGCCAGCCGAGCCCGCTGCCGGCCGCACTCTGAATCCCTGACGCCAGGTCAACCTGGCTGCGATCGCCTACGCGGACTCAGGGCGCCGCAGGCACGGTGAGGTTGGCGAGGTCGACCCTGGGGGTGGTTTCCACCATCACGACAGCCGGTGAGGTCGACGCGTTGGGCATATTGGGTTGCGCGGCCGGGGTAGCAAGGGTCTTGTAGCTGACGTTGGGTGGTGCCGATTTGCCTCGAAAGGGCTCGCTCGACACCGGACCATTGGCGCCAGGGCAAGGCAGAGCCGTCTCGATAGTGGCGGGCATGGACGAGGCGAAGATGTTGCCGGTAAAGCAGTTCCCAGCCGCGGTACCCGAGACGGGCACATCGAAATGCAGGTCGACGCCGTTGCGTTCCAGAAGGTTTCCCTCGATGCGGTTGTTCTCGGGCGCAAACTCTCCGAAGCTGTCGACCAGGATGCCGGCCGATGGATTTCCGGTCACCCGGTTGCGGAAGACAAGATTCTTGGTGCCACCACCCACGACGATCCCCTCGCCGAACCCGCCTCGGGCCTGGGCAGGAGACGTCGGATTCCCGTTGTCGAGCACCAGGTTTGCGGCAACGATGGTTTCGGTCTGCGGCGTCAGCTTCTCCATCTTCTGAGAGTTCGGGGTGATGCCGATCCGATTATTGCGGAAGGTGGAGTGCACGACGTAGACGCCCCCCGAAGCATTGGTTCCCTCGTAGCCAATAGCATTGTTCTCGGCAATGTTGTCCGTCACCAAGGCGTTGCACGGCTTGCATTGACCGACGTAGAGCCCGCTGTCGGGGTGGCCACTGACGTAGGAGTGGTCAATTTGCCCGCCGCGGCTTCCGAAGGCGTAGATCCCGTAGAGACCGTTGTTGTATGCCGTCACGTACGAGACGCGATAGCCCTTGATGGCGTCGTCGCCCAAGCCGAAGGTCTTGGTCTTGTCGACGCCTTTCGGGCTGTACCCACCGTTGACGAACACCCCGTTGCCGTTGTAGTTGTGCGCAGTGAGATTTTCGATGACCACCCCATCGGCGGCGACGGTGATGCCCGATTCGTGCTTATTCTCACCGTCGAGTATCACCGTATTGCGATCAAGACCACGTACAGTGATGCCCGCCTTCTCGATGAGGACACTTTCTCGGTAGATGCCGGGGCCGACCAGCACGAGGTCGCCCTTGTGAGCGGCCTCTACCCCGGCCTGAATGGTGGGTCGATCCTGCGGGACACGGATGGGCACACGAGCGGTGGGGGTGCCCGAGGAACAGCCGACGCTGGCGAGGGTCATCCCTGCGGCCATGATCAGGGTGGCGGAGGTGGATGTGAGGGAAACGGACGAGCGGCGCAGTGGCATGGGAACGGTGTGCCTTTTCGACGTTGAGGGGTGCCAATAGGCCAATTTAGAGACATTGCTACATATGGCGTTGTCTTGCCTACTCTAGAGAGTTAAATTGTTCGCTAATCTGGAGTTGAGGGATATCAGAGAGCACCCAGTGCGGGGGTGACTCTGAAGTGCGGACGAGAGGCAACAAAAGGTGGTGATGCGAAGAACGTTTGCGGGAACGTCAACAGAGGGCGGGAAGGGCCACGATCCTACGCCAGCACCAACACGGGAAACTGATAGTGCGTACCGTGCCGATTCGGCCGAATTCGCCGTGCGGCTCGGCGACAACTTGCGGATTCAGCCGGCGTGCGGCGTCATCCTGTGTGAGATGCTCGGCCTCGCCGAAGTGGGTGAGATGCTCGGAATCAACGGTCGAGGCGCTCTGATCGCCGCCATTGCCGCCACGCTACGTCGGGCTGTAAGCGATCGTGACTATCTCGGGGAAGCGGCGCAAATCGGTGTGGCCGGCCCGGATCGGCTTTCCCCGGTCCACAGCGTGATGGAGATCGGCCATTCGCGGTTCGCCATCCTCCTGCCGGCCGTGACCGATGCCGTCCGTCTCGTACGCACGGCAAAGGCATTCTTGGCTCTGGCCAGCCGACCGCATCCGCTGGTCGGCGGCGAGGTTGTCGTCCACGGCGTCGCGGGCGTTTTGGTAGCGGGTAGCGACGACGCTCACGACGCCATGGCACGCGCCGAGTTTGCTTGCCATGAGGCACGCCGCCTCGGTTTTGGTCAGGTCGTCGCCTACGAACCGGGCCTGTCGACTGCGGCCGGTCAACGATTGCAGATGACCAGCGGCGTTGGTCAGGCGGCGGTTCGAGGTGAGCTCCGAGTCGAATTCCAACCCATCAACGACCTTCGAACTGCAGCGGTCGTTGGGGCCGAAGCACTCGTACGTTGGCAGCATCCCGACCTCGGGATGCTGCGGCCTGCGTCATTTATTCCCATAGCGGAGCAGAGCAACGCCATCGTCGGAGTCGGGCAGTGGGTGTTGGAGCAGGCTTGCGATCAGTTAGTGGCCTGGTCAAGGGATCGGGCCACGGCCGGGTTCTTCATGAACGTCAACGTGTCGACCCGTCAGCTCGAGGATCTGACGTTTCCCGCCTTGGTCCGCCGCGTCTTAAAGAGCCGCAGTCTCGACCCGGCCCTCCTCACCCTTGAGTTGACCGAGACGACGCTCATCGGCGACACCACATCTATGCGGGAAGCTTTGGTGGCGCTCAAGGCCGTCGGAGTACGGCTCGCGCTCGACGACTTTGGCGTCGGTTACTCGTCGCTCTCGTATCTGACGCGGCTGCCGGTCGATATCGTGAAGATCGATAGTGCCTTCATCCGGGATCTCGAAACCTCATCGACCGCCCGAGAATTGGTTGGGTCGATTACAGAGATGACCCACCGGCTGTTCTTGCAGGTGGTAGCCGAGGGCATCGAAACCAGGGCCCAGCGCAGCCACGCCCTCCGGCTTGGCTGTGACCTCGGCCAGGGCTATTACTTTCACGATCCGGTCACCGGTCGAAGCCTGGTCGAGCCCGATGACAGTGAACTCGATGGGCAGATGCGACTGTCTTTCTCCGACCTCGCCTGAGCCAGGTCACCAATCCTGTTCTACCCTTGACCTGCCATGTCTGGTGCCCCTGTAGAACTTGCCGCAATCGGAGCCCGGGTCGAGAGTTGCCTCTCCGCTCTTTTGTGCGCGGAGGAGGTTCGTTGGTCCAAGATCGAGCCGGAACTGCGGGCACCGCTTCAGGCCCTGGCGCGGCTTATTCAGGCCGGAGGGAAACGACTTCGACCAGCATTTTGCCATTGGGGATTCGTTGGAGCCGGCGGTGAACCCGATGACACGCGGGTGGTGGAGGCGGGCGCAGCCTTCGAACTCTTACATGGTTTCGCACTGTTTCACGATGATGTGATGGATGGCTCGGCCACCCGACGGGGTGCCCGCACCGCCCATCTGGTGTTCTCCGACCGCCACGAAGAGTCGGGGTGGCTCGGTGAAGCCCGCCGATTCGGTGAGGGCGTCGCCATTCTGGTCGGCGACCTGGCCTTTGTCTATGCCGATCAGCTGCTCGCCAGCGCACCACCCGCGGCATGGCGAATCTGGAACGAGCTGCGGATCGAGCTCAACATCGGCCAGTATCTCGACATCGTCGGCACGGCTGCCGCCCAGCGAAATCGGGCATCAGCCGAACGGATTTCTCGATACAAGTCGGGGAAGTACACCGTCGAGCGTCCCCTTCACCTCGGTGCTGCCTTGGCCGCACCCGATCGTGTCAACGAGCTGTTGCCGCTGCTTTCGGCCTACGGATTACCTCTTGGTGACGCGTTCCAGCTGCGGGATGACATGCTCGGGGCGTTCGGTGTCGAAGCCTGTACAGGCAAGCCGGTCGGCGATGATCTGATCGAAGGCAAGCCGACGCCGCTCTTGGCCGTGGCCACCGAGCGGGCCACCGTGGCGCAGCGCAAGATCCTGGCTGGCGTCGGTCGAGCTGGCCTTGGGCCCGACGATGTGGCCGCCATGCAATGTGTGCTGATCGAAACCGGCGCTCGTGCCGAACTCGACGCCACGATAGAACGCCTGGTCGGCGAGGCAATCGCCGCGCTTGACGCACTGCCTTTCCACGACGATGCCAAGGTTGGGCTCACCGACCTGGCGTATTTCGTGTCGTCCCGAGAGAGCTGAGCGGCCGCGTGCGTGTCATTGTGATCGGGGCCGGGCTCGGTGGCCTTGCCGCGGCCGCTCACCTGCGTGGTGATGGCCACGAGGTCACTATCGTCGAGCGGGGTAGTCGCCCGGGCGGACGTGCCGGTCTGCTCGAAGCTGCCGGGTATCGCATCGACAACGGCCCGACGGTGCTCACGATGCCCGGCCTACTGCGCGACGCGTTCCGAGCGGTCGGGGCGGAAATGGACGAGTTCTGCCCTATCAAGCGAGTGGATCCGATGTATCGCGCCGTCTATGCAGACGGCAGCGTGTTGCACGTGCGCCACGGTCGTGAGGCCATGGCCGCCGAGATCGACCGGTTCGCCGGCCCTGCTGAGGCCGAAGCCTTCGGGCGGTTCTGCATTTGGCTCGAGCAATTGTACCGGGTGCAACTTCCTCATTTCATTGACACCAACTTCGACTCGGTCGCCGATGTGTTGAAACCGTGGCGGGCCGGCCTCGAACTAATCCGCCTGGGCGGATTCGGCAAACTCGGCCCCAAGGTGGCGTCGTATTTCCGTGACGAGCGTCTGCAACGCATCTTCAGTTTCCAGGCCATGTATGCCGGGCTCGCCCCGCATGATGCGCTTGCGCTCTATGGCGTCATCACCTATATGGATTCGGTCGAGGGTGTGTATGTGCCTGTCGACGGCATGCACGCCATGGCCACCGGTTTGGTCGCGGCAGTTGAGCGTGCCGGGGTGACCGTCAGCTACGAGGCCGATGTACGCACCATCTTGCGGTCGCGTGGCTCAACCGGAGCCGTCACGGGGATCGAGCTGTCGAGCGGTGACCGCCTCACGGCCGACGCGGTCGTTTGTAACCCCGATCTGCCGGTGGCGTATCGAACTCTTTTGGGTCTGGAGGCGCCCAGAGTTGCCCGAAGGGGGAAATATTCGCCGAGTTGCCTGCTGTGGATCGCCGGAGTTCGCGGTGTACCGCCCCCCGGCGCAGCCCACCACAATATCCATTTCGCCCACGACTGGGACGGAGCGTTCTCGGCCTTGATCAAGGAGGGGCGCATCATGCCCGATCCATCGATTCTGGTCACGCTGCATTCTCTCGACGCGCCCCAGTTGGCACCGGCGGGCTGCTCGACTTTGTACGTCCTTGAACCTGTGCCGAACCTCGACGGCAAGCTCGATTGGTCCAGGGAACGAGATCGCCTGGCGAGCGACCTTCGCCGTCGGGTGGGTCAACTCGGCTACCCGATCGACGTTGATGTCGAGCAGGTCATCGATCCGCTTGATTGGGAGCGGCAGGGCATGGAGCGCGGCACGCCGTTCGCGTTGTCGCACACGTTCCGCCAGACCGGCCCGTTCCGACCGAATAATGTCGATAAAAGGGTTCCTGGCCTGGTGTTCGTCGGTTCGTCGACGGTGCCCGGCGTTGGCGTGCCGATGGTGCTGATCTCGGGCAAATTAGCCGCCGCCCGCGTGCAAGAACTGGCCCGGACGGCTCGATGAGTACGGCGCTGCTGGCCTCCAGCTACGAAACGTGCCGCCAACTCAACCGCAAGCACGGCACCACCTATTACTGGTCGACCTTCGTGCTGCCGAAGGCGAAGCAGCCGTTCGTCCACGCCCTCTACGGCTTTTGTCGCTACGCCGACGAGATCGTCGATGACTTGTCGTCCACGGCGTCGGTGCCCGAGAAGGCCGCACAGCTGGCGGCCTTCGGCGATCAGTTCTTCATCGACCTCGACTCGGGTGCGAGCACCCATCCCGTTCTGGCCGCCGTGGTCGACACGGTGCGACGCAATGACATCGATCCCGAGTGTTTCCGGCGGTTCCTGCGATCGATGACCATGGACCTCACCATCGAAACCTACGACACCTATAGCGATCTCGAGCTCTATATGGATGGTTCGGCCGCCGTGATCGGCGAGATGATGCTGCCGGTGCTCGAACCGATCACGCCTCAGGCTCTCGGGCATGCCCGAGACCTCGGCAACGCCTTCCAGCTCACCAATTTTCTGCGCGATATCGGCGAAGACCTCGATCGTCATCGCCAGTACGTGCCGCAGGAGGATCTGCGCACGTTCGGCGTTGACCTCACCGAGCGAGTCTGCACGCCGGGGTTCGTTGAGTTGATGAAGTTCGAAATCGCCCGCTGTCACGAGTTGTATCGTTCGGCTGACGTTGGCCTCACCATGTTGCCCGACGTGTCGCGCCGCTGCATTGGTTCGGCCCGGGTGCTGTACGCCCGCATTCTCGACAAAATCGTTGAGCACGACTACGACATTTTCGCGCAACGAGTACGGGTGCCGACATGGCAAAAGGTGGCCGTGGTCGGTCGCCTTACCGCACCCTCGCTGCTGCGACGCCGATGACGCGGTTTTGCTTGCAATGAAAACGACTCGCGCCAGATCGGCCACTGTCAGTTTGATGTTCGGAGGCACCCAGTTCATTCCGTTTGCAATTACTGCCGCGGCGATGATCGCGACGCCGCTGCGTCGGAAAGGTGAGCGTGTCGGTCTGGCGACGGCTGTGGTATCGGGCCTGGCCGCCACAACGTTCGTGAACGCGAGCAATCGCTGGGGGGCTCGTCGTGCAATGGTTGCACTGGCAACTATTGCCTCCTCGACATTGGCGCTTGAGTACATCGGCACGCAATCGGGAAAGCCGTTCGGCGGGTACCGATACGCGGGCGTGCTGCGGCCCGAAGTGGGCGGCGTACCGGCCATCGTCCCCTTGGCCTGGTTTGCCATGGCACTGCCCGCGCGGGAGACGGCGGTGGCTTTACGCCGCTCATGGCGCATCCCCGTAGGCGCGGTGCTGCTCACCGCCTGGGATCTGTTCCTCGACCCACAAATGGTGGGCGAAGGATACTGGGCGTGGACAAGGCGAGGCCGCTACCGGGGTATACCGGTGTCGAATTATATCGGGTGGCTGGTGTCGAGCATCGGCGTCATGGCCGCCCTTGAGGCATCGCTGCCAGCGGATGAGCACGCCGATCCGGCGCTGGTAGCCGAGTACGCATGGATGGCCGTGATGCAGACCGTCGGGTTCGCCGCCTTCTTCCGAGACCGCCTCGTGGCCATGGTCGGCGGTATCGCCATGGTGCCTCCCGCCCTCGTGGCCCTACGACGCGTCATGCGAGGGATGCGGTGATTGCGGTCTCCATCCGTGGCGACGGTGGTGCCGGCCGTTCCTCATGTGTCGTACTCAAAGCGGTGGCGCCGTGACGAGCGTTGCCGTCGTGGGCGGGGGAGTTGGGGGACTTTGCGCCGCCATCCGTCTCGCCGTGGCCGGACATCAGGTGGCGGTGTTCGAACGCAACGACGTGATGGGCGGCAAGTTGGCGCAACGTGAACGAGATGGTTTTCGTTTCGACACCGGCCCGTCACTGCTCACCATGCCCGAACAGTTCGACGAGGTGTTCAAGATGGCCGGATCTTGTCTGGCCGATGAAGTCGAGTTGATCGGCCTTGACCCCCAGTTTCGCTATTGCTGGCCCGACGGTAGCTCACTCGATCTGCCCGCTGATCGCACGGCGGCCGCCGACGCCGTCGAGGCTTTTTCGCCGGGTAGTCGCGCCGAGTGGCTGGCCTTCATGCAGCGGGCTGACCGCATTTGGGCGGTCAGTCGTCGTACGTTCTTTGCCGGACCGATGTCGTCGCCGCTTGCCCTGCTTGCTCGGATGCGTTCGCCACGCGATCTCTTGGTCATTGACGCGCAGCGAACCCTGCGTTCCGCCGCCATCGCCGCCTTTGTCGACCCCCGCTTGCAGCAGTGGGCATGCCGCTACGCCACCTATTCGGGCAGTTCACCTTTCCGGGCCCCGGCCACGCTTGCCTGCATCCCGGCGCTCGAAATGCAACAGGG
>JAYTVF010000213.1:0-5757 GCA_043744155.1 Acidimicrobiia bacterium
CGATAGCGCCGAGCAGTGGATCGAGACCGCATCGGCCTTCGCCGCCTCCGGAGCCACCCATCTCAAAGTGATACCGATGGGCTTCTCGGGCCCGGAGGAGATCTTGGAAGCGACATTGGCGTGGCACGACACCGTTCGGGGCAGCGTCTAAACATCAGCGAAACAAACACAGCGCTTCCAGACCGGGCAGGCTCGCCACGCACTACCTTTTGACGATGGCTGCATCCCCCGAACCCTCTATAGGCATCTTTGGCGGTTCCGGGTTGTATTCGTTGCTTGAGACCTCGGAGTCGATCACGGTCGACACACCCTACGGGCCGACGTCTTCACCGCTGCACCGCGGCACCATCGCTGGCCGCTCGGTAGTCTTTCTTCCCCGACATGGCGCCCACCATGAGTTACCGCCGCATCGGGTCAACTTTCGAGCCAACCTGTGGGCGATGCAGTCAGTAGGGGTGCGGGCCATTCTGTCGCCGTGCTCGGTCGGCTCGCTGCAGGCGCACCTGGAACCAGGGCACTTCGTCGTGCTCGAACAGTTCGTTGATCGCACATCGGGTCGGGCCGACACCTTCTTCGACGGGCCGCACGTGACGCATACCTCGATGGCGCATCCGTACGATCCCCACCTCGCTGCGGTGCTCGCCCACGCGGCCCGCGACGAGGGTGTGGTGGTGCACGAGGCCGGCACGGTCGTGGTCATCCAAGGCCCACGATTTTCGACCACGGCAGAGTCGAGGTGGTTCTCCGCCATGGGTTGGGATGTGGTGAACATGACGCAGTATCCCGAGGTGGCGCTCGCCAACGAACTGGGCATTCCGTTCGGCGGCATGGCGCTCGTAACCGACTTCGACGCCGGGTTGGCCGGCCGCGACGATGTGGCTCCCGTGACGATGGCGGCGGTGTTCGCCATGTTCCGTGCCAACATCGACCGGGTACGCGGCGTGCTCGCTCGAGCCGTTGTCGCCGTCGAGCTCACATCATGACCCAACCACTGCGCCTCATCACTTACCTCACCCCGGGGCTGCCCCTGGAACTGTTCGCGACGATTGCCGAGGCCATTGGTCCCGACACCGTGCTGAGCTCGGATCCGCGCGCCTCAGGGCCGTCTCCAGAAGAGATCGACCCGTTCTCCGCAGGCACGGCCGATGTCGGTTTCATGTGCGCCCCCGCCTACCTTGCCCTTCGCCGCAGGTCCGCTCGACCGCCCGTCGAACTGCTGGGACTGGCACCTGTATTCGACGACCCGAGAGCCGAGCGACTTCCTCGCTACTTCGCCGATGTGGTCGTGCGAGCAGATGACCCGTCTCAGTCTTTCGCGGATCTCGAGCACCGAAGAGTCGGTTACAACGATCCGATCTCGTTGTCGGGACGTCTGGCGCTCATGTTGCATCTCAACGAGCTCGGTCGCGACCTGAGCTTCTTCAGCGAAACCATATGCACTGGTTCCCACGATGCCAGCCTACAAGCCCTGAGCGATGAACTCATTGATGTTGCAACAATCGATTCGACGGTGTTTCGTCTCCGTCGGGCCGCCGGAGAACCGTCCGCTGTACACACCCGGGTGGTGGCGACGCTTGGCCCGCACCCCGTGCAACCCATCGTGGTCAGCGCCGGGCTTGCTGTTGCCCTACGAGATCACATCCGAAAGGCCCTCGCTAGCCTGACTGGAGACCCGGCTCGGCTCGCGCCGTACAGCTGCCTGGGCTTTTCGCCAGTGTCAGACAGCTCGTACGACGCGCTGGAGCGGGTGCTGATATCGCTCCCCGCGGGCTGAGCGAGCGGGCTAGATCGTTTCGAATCGGCCACTTTGGGCCGACTGAAGGATGGCGTCGATCACGCGCATGTTGATCATGGCGTCACGCAACGGAGCGTCATTTGGTGATTCGGTCCGCACTCGGCGGGAGAACGCCTCGCCTTGGCTGGTGTACTGATCGTTCGTCGGCACGGTGGTGCGGTCCGCGTCGAGTCCGTCGGGGCTCTGGCCGTGGTGCATCAGGTAGGTGACTGGCGCATCCTGGGGTTGGTTGAATGGGATGGTGATCTCCAGTCGACCAGCCGTGCCAATGACATGGGCTCGTTGGTGGAACACCGATTGGGTGCTGACCTGAAAGGTGCAGGTGCGCCCATCGCCGAAGTCGAGCAGGGCGCTGGTCAGACGGTCGGTGCCGAAGGTGGCATCAATGTCGGTAACTGCGGCGACCCTGATCGGGTCTGCTTCCAGGAACCAACGCGCCGCGACGATGGCGTAACAGCCAATGTCATACAGCGCTCCGCCGCCGACTGAGGGGCGATTGCGAATGTTGTCCGCATCAACATTGTTGTAACCGAAAGCAACGTGCATGTGGCTGACTCGACCGAGTTGTCCACTGCGCACCACGTCCCTCGTCTCGCTCCACTGGGGATGGAATCGCACCATGAAGCCTTCGGCGATGTGCACCTGTTGCGCCAAAGGAAGCAGCACATCAAGCTCGGCGGCCGTCATACCCATTGGCTTCTCGCACAACACGTGCTTGCCGGCCTCGGCGGCTCTTCGCGTCCACTCGGCATGTAAATGGTTGGGCAACGGGTTGTAGATAGCGTCAATCGACGGGTCGGCCAGCAGGGCTTCGTACGAGCCATACGCTGTCTCTATGCCAAGGTCGTCGGCAAATGCCCTGGCCCGACCGAGGTCGCGTGAGGCAACCGCGGCCACCTCGATCAACGGGGACTTTTGCAACCCGGGAATAAATTTGCGGCGAGCGAAGTCGGACGTGGACAACACGCCCCAACGAACTGGTTCCATGTCCCTCATTGTGCCAGCGAACACTTCACGTCGATCTATCCGACGAAGGCCGACGTACGAAAGCCGGGCTTCATCAGCCCGTTGGCGGTCCAGATTCCCCAGCACCCTTCGACGCTGTTCGTCCCTGCCGACTTGAATGCCAAATCGTAGGCCTCCAACCAGAAATACGGCACCCCCTTGGCCTTAGCCCACGTCGAGATACCGGCCAAATACGTGGCGGCGTTTGCATCGGATGGGATCGCCCCGCCCTGTGATGGCCCGCAGGTCGGCCATCCGGTTTCGGAGATGGTGATCGGCTTGGCGCCGGCCGCGGTCTTCAGGATGTCGTACGTTCCTGCCAGATGGGCCACGGCGCCTTCGACGGGGCTCGATGCCCAAAAGGGATAGATGTTGGCGAAAACGACGTCAACCTCGGCGAACAAGCCCGTATGAGCCAGCCAGATCGGGTCGGGCTCAGCCGTGGTCACCTTGACCGTCGCCGGAACCGACGCCCGCACCTCTCTCACGTAGGCGGTCAGCTGGGACTCGGTCAGCCAATTTCTCTTCAAGGTCTCATTGCCGACAACGACGACCTCAGCATTGCCTGCCTTGGCCTGAGCGATAAGACAATCGATCTCCTGGCGATTCGCGGCAATGGAGCCGGTCAGCCATGCGCCCATGGCGAGATGAAGCCCAAGGGTGCGAGCCTCGACGGCGAAGCGGTCGAAACCGCCGGTGCACTGATAGGTACGGATCCAGTCGGTGTATGGCGCCACCCGATCGGTGAGTTCGTGGATGATGAGTGGCGTGACTTCGATCGTTGGCCTGCCGATGTAGGGGGCAACGTTGATACCATGGACCTTGCTAGGCGTCGGAAACGAACCGGGCAACCAGCCGACAACGTCGACCAAAACCTGAGTGGCCACCTGCGAGTACAGCGAGATGCGCCCCCCGTCGCCCAAGGGAACAATGGTGCCGTTGGCGATGGCGCCCCCGCCGCGCCGGTAATTCAGCATCGATGCTGTTGGCATGGTTTGCCCGGTGGCCCACGCCGTGATGTAACCGTTGTCTGACGACGCCACGGAGGTGACGTTGACGATGACTGCACCGACGCCGGTGGCTGGCACGCCACCTCGGCCGGCGATGACGACATCCACCTCGCTGGATGCCCGAATACCGCCGCCGGATTCACCGGAGCCGTCGATGGTGCGCCCGAAGACTCGGGAGTCGAATACCCGGGCCGGCACCGCCGGGGTCGGCGCTGCGCCCAATGGCACATATCCGACGATGTCGACGATCAGGTGTGTGTTCGCGGATGAAAAGAGTGACAGCCTGCCGTCCGAGCCGAGCCCGACGTAGGCGTTGTTGGCGATGGTTTGGCCTTTGAGGTAGTTGGCGGTCGACGCGTCGGGCATCGCAACGGCGGCGGGCCACACGGTAAGGAAACCGGGCGCGTCGGGCTCGACGGCAACCACGTTGACGAACACCCCGGCCACGCCATTGGAGGGAACCCCTGAGCGTCCGAGCACGGTCAGCTCCGTCGTGGCCTGCCCGGCAACCCGACCCGCGCCGACGAACTGACCGTCAATTGTCTGGCCCCCGGCTCAGGTGTCGAGCAGCCGCGCCGGTGGCGTGCTGACGATCGTGGAATCGCTGGGCACATAGCCCTGTACATCCACCAGCACATGGGTCGTCGCAGAGACCGACAGACTGATGGCACCGTTGCTGCCCACACGCACCAACGCCCCATTGGCGATGGTCGCCGCGCTTGTGAAGTTCAGGGTCGAGGCCGTTGGTTGCGGCAACCCCTTTGGCCATGCCGTAAGGAACCCGTCCGTCGCAGGCGATACGACAGTGACGTTGACGAAGACGGCGGCCACCCCACTGGCCGGAACACCGCCATGGCCCAGAACGGCCACATCGATCGAGCCACCGGCTACGACGGGATTCGTTGGACGGGTATCCAACAATCGGGCCGGGGTGAGGGCCACGTAGTTCGATGTTGCTGCGGTCGCCGGGAGTGGTGAGACGAAGCCGGCAGGCAGCAGGCCGACGACGCCGAGCATGACGGCGAGGCCGGCGCGAAGCCCCCAACCGAGGCGGTGGTGAGTCATGGGCCGAAACCATAGGCCGTCGGGCCCATAGCCGTGCATCGGGGCGACGGATCGGCCCACGCGCCCCGTGGGCATCTGGTCTGGCTCATCGGTGTGCCCGGGACGGGACTCGAACCCGTACGAACATACTTTCGAGATTCTTTTCGACCGTTTGAAACCTATCCTGACCAGGGGAAACGTCGATTTCTGTCGCACACCGTCACCCTCGGATCGGTGTATCTGGGGGGTAGATAGTGCCAGATAGTGCTAGCGCCCGTTTTGGGGTGGCTTCTTGCCCGACATGACCTCAACGGCCTCCAGGTTTGCCGTCACGACCGATGACGGCGCTAGAGTTCGCGACTCTCTCTCCACCCATGAGGCAGCCGCCATGCTCGGAATCTCAGTCGCCAAGGTGAGGGCCGGCATCGACTCGACGGGACGTTGCCGCGCCGTCGCTTACCTGGACTGAAGCCTGTGTTCGGCATGATGCCCTGAACCATTTGTGGCAGGGTGACGACAGCGCTGCTCGTCGTTGGAGCAGAAGGATGATTCTTTTGATCTATGCAATGCCGTCGATATCCGTGAGGGACGGGTTGCCACTTAAGGAAACAGATGTACAATGGGCACACAAAGTGGAGTACGTTGTCCACACACACAGGAGAGTGAAGGCCATGCCAACTCAATCCACAGCCGAACGAAACCAGCGCGATGCTCGTCTCAGCCTGCGAGCCTCAGCGCAACAACAGCAACTCATCCGCAGTGCCGCCGCTTCTCTGGACAAGAGCGTGACGGAATTTGTGCTGGATAGCGCCACCTCGAATGCCGAGAAAGTGTTGGCTGACCGCCGATGGTTCTCCTTGTCAGAGGACGCCTGGGCTAAATTCCAGTCGCTTCTGGACGCTC
>JAYTVF010000214.1:0-5753 GCA_043744155.1 Acidimicrobiia bacterium
GTTCCGGGGGGGTTCTGTCTGGAGATCAGGCCGAAGGGCGTACCGATCAGGCTCAACACCAGATACAGGCCGAGTACCGTCGTCGGCCACAGTCGAGCCGATTTCCTCACACGCCAGGCCGGAGAGAACACAGTGAATCCGGCCCATCCGAGCAGAATGAATTCACCCAGACCGAATGGTCCGACCAATCGCAGTTGCGAAAATGTGACGACCGCCATACCGACGCAGAAGACCGCTCGGTTCAGCCACCCGTTTCGCAGCGTCACCTTCGGCATCGGCAAGGCCAAACTGGCGCTGGCGGCGGGCCACGGCCGATCAGTCATAGCGCATGTATTTGGCGCGCGAATCGCTGGTCTGGTTGAGGACCGTACCGATGATCTTGGCATCCACCTGTCGCAAGCTGCGTAGTGCCTGCTGCACCTCACCCCGGATCGACTTCTTGTCGTTGACCACCACAATGACGCCGTCAACCAGACGAGCCAACGCCATCACGTCGGACACGGGCTGCACGGGAGGGCAGTCGAGGATGACGATGTCGTAGTCCTTCAGCGCTGCCGTCATCAGCTCGGACATGCTGGGGTTGGCCAACAGTTCGAACGGATTCGGCGGCACCGGACCCGACGTGAGCACCGACAAGCCGGTGTAGTTGGGCACGGTCTGCACGAACTTGCCGAAATCGATGCCCCGGGACAGCGCGACACTGAGACCATTGTCGTTCTCCAGCGCAAGCCGACGGTACACGTCGGGCCGACGAAGGTCGGCGTCAATCAAGAGCACCGAGGAACCCGAAAGAGCGTACGTCGCCGCGATGCTGACGGCAACGGTCGACTTACCCTCCTCGGGCAGCGCGCTGGTCACCAGAATCGAGCGAATCTCGCCTTCAACCGCAAGGAACGTCATACCAGCACGAAGGCCGTTGAAGGATTCGGCCTGGGCCGACTGTCGATCAACCATCCCGATGGGGTCACCAGGGGTGGAAGAAAAGTTGATGACCTCGGCCAGAACCGGGGCGTGAGCCAACTGCTCAAGATCGGCGCGACCATGAAGTCGGTCGTTCAGCGCCTCACGCACCAGAGCGAGAACGAAACCGAGCGCGAGCCCAAGGATAAAGGCGGCACCGAGAAGCGGAATGGTGGGGGGTGACACGGGCGACGACGTGGGAACGCCTGGCGAGATGAGTTGCGCCCCACCGGTACGCAGCGCTGAATCAAGCTCCAACTGGATAAGTCGAGCCTTCAGGGTCGTCAATTGGGCCGTGATGGCCGCATGCCGAGCGTTCACATCGGTGCTGGTCGTCGATGAGATCGGTCCCAGCTTCTCGTCCTCGGCCTGCAGCGCCGTGATACGCAGTTGCACTTCTCCTGAGGTCTTGGTCAGATCGTCGACGGCTTGTTTTCGTCGGTATTCGATATAGGCCTTGGCATAGGTATCCACCGTCTCAGTCGCCCGCGCCGGGCTGGGCGACTCTGCCGTCAGCTTGATCGTGTCGGCGCCACCACTGGGCAGCGCGGTGATCTTGGGGGCGTCAACGCCGATACTGGCTTCTACCAACTCGCGAACCGAGCGGCCCTCCATAACGCTCACTTCGGTGAGCAAGCGGCGATTCGGGTCACGGTTGGCGTCGGCGGCCGAGCTGGATTCCCCGATACGCGCTTCGATGAGGAGCACAGCGTCAGCGCCGTAGATACGTTCTGCCGTAGCGGCGTACAGAGATGCCAGGGCAACGAGCGCGACCATGGGGAAGACGACGGCTTTCCAGCGACGCCGGAAGACCGCGACCAATGTGCGAAGGTCAAACGATCGTTCATCGCTTTCCAGCCCTGTGCGGTCCATCGAGTGGGAGAAACTCATACGAATGCCTTTGCGATGAATGACGACAGGCGGTCCTGTAGTCGGGGAGAGGATTGGTTCGCTCGACCATTACTCGACAGCGTTGCGATTGAATAAGGCGCCGCCGCACCGGCTTCTTGGTTGCCCAAAGGGCACGAACGCAGTTTAGGGGACGATACTTGAGAAGTTCCTGAGGCTTTTGGTTCATCGGGCCGTGACCTGCCCGAGACCTGCCCGGGCGGGACCTAGATCCAGGAATGGGTCGATGACTGACGCAGCCGGCGCCACGACCATCCATACACCACGAGAGGCAAACATCCAACGAACAAGATGCCCGCCTGCAGCAGGGTGTTTTGCAAGGGAGCCACCGCGACGTAGCCAGCCGTCAGCACAAACACCACCGGAATTGCCGTGAGAACGCGTCGTACCTCTCGGTCGAGGCTTCGTCCGGCCACCACAGTTCGGAAGTCGCGCAACAACGCCAGTAGCCACGCCAGGGAAAACACGCCGACGGCGAGGACGGTCGAGTGGAGTGCCGCGCCGAGCAGCAAACCTGCCAACTGAATGGCGGTGCCCATCGCGGTCGTAAGAAAGGCCCGCCGTTCATGACCGAGAGCCTGTTGATGACGGCTCATGGCCCCGTGAAGCGCCCAGGCGACGGCTCCCAACGCGGACAGCACGGTGAACCCAAGGAGGTCTCCTGGCCTGAAATCGCTCAGGCGACCTATGTTCCAGCCTCGATACTCTAACCACTTCAGCAACCGGAGCCCCACGATGGAAACCTGAACGACAACAAGCGAATACACGACCAGCACCGCTGCGCTCTGCACCACAATGGGCCCGTTGGCTTTTGATGAGCGACGATCGGAACCTCCGGCCAAAAGCTTGAGGCCAAACGGCACGGCAAACGATGTGGGGATCGTCATCGCGATCCGCCGGGCGAATACGACGATGGTGCCGGTACCGGCCGGGAAGAGACGAAAGATAAGCTGCTCAAGCGCCGGTCCGCCATAGAGGAGTAGTTCGCGTCCCGAGATTTCCCACGACACAGGATGATCACGGGCACCGAAGGAAGGCGACCTCGGACCCGGCGCCCATCGGCGCAGGTGGAGTGCCTGGGCAACGTATCCGAGCACCACGCCGAATACCACGACTGCTAACAGCCGCGCCCCGGCGACGCGGCACACCAACGCCGCGGCGATGATAAGTAGGTTCTGCCAGATCGCGGCCAGCATGGCGGTGTTCAGCTGTTCCGAGATCGCCGCGTAGCTTCGAAAATCGGCGGCACCCCGACACAACAAAATGGCCGCGCTGAACACCGCTATGGCCAGGGACGACCGTAGCGACTGGTCGTAGACGCCGTACATGATCGGAAACACCACGATCGTGCTCACGCCTGCCATCACCCTCAGCCGAGGAGCAAAGCGCGTATGAAAGAAGTTTGATCGAACATCGGGCCCGAGGGCGCTGATCCTTCCCATCGTGATCAGATGTCCACCCACAGCCAGGCTGTAGAGGAACTGGGTGATGAGAAAGAGGGCAAAAAAGCCGTCGCTCGCCCGCGAGACGCGAAGGGCGAACACCACGGCCAGATCACGAAGGCCACCTGTGACTGCGCTGAGGATCGTCAGGCCCGCCGCCTTGTGGATCTTGTCGGGGGTCGGCGTCGTCACCACAGCGTCCCTCCGAAGTGTCGGCTCCGTGCGACGCTCAAGACACGCTTCGAGATGACAGCCAGATGCTGGCGACGACGAGATTCCACACTTTCGCGCCGTGATCTTCGGTGCCGTTCAAATGTTGCTCCCAGAGCGTTCGCATCTGGGCACGATCCAAAAGATCCTCAGGCGCGCTAGCGAGCGCATCCTCGACCCAATCTTTCAGCTCGCCTTTCAGCCATTGTCCAAGCGGAATGCCAAAGCCGGCCTTTGGGCGCTCGAACATTTCTCGGGGCACATGCTTGGCCAGCACATTGCGCAGAACCACCTTGCCGAGACCGCTCGGCCCGACTCGTTGATCATCAGGCAATGTCCAGGCGAACCCGAATATCCGCGGATCGAGGAACGGCACCCGGGTCTCGAGGCTGGTACTCATCGCAGCCCGGTCGACCTTTACCAGGATGTCATCGGGAAGATATTCCAGAGTGTCGTTGAACATGGCGGCGTTGGCTGGGCTAAGGCGGCTCGAAATCGGAGCCATCTCCCGGTGCACCTCGGCCTGCTCCCCAACGACGTAGCTGTATCCGGCGGGAAAGACCTGCGTCAGCGAGCGGTAGGCCTCATTGACGCTACTCGACTTCATCATCACTGCCGTTTTGCGCAGCTTCTGGGCGGTCTGACGATTGAGACCCCCCGGAACCAGTCGACCCAGATAGCGGGCGTTATCGAGCGTGTCGTCACTGGTACGCCCGATGACGTTGGCCACGAGATTGCGCGCGCCCTGGGGGATGCGATTCATTTTCGGCCATTGCCGCTCGAAGAAGGCATGACGGTTGTAGCCGCCGAACAGTTCGTCGCCAGCGTCGCCCGACAAGGCTACTGTCACGTCGCGCTTGGCGATGCGCGACACCAAGAGTGTGGGCAGTTGCGACGAGTCGGCGAAGGGCTCGTCGTAGAGCGTCGGCAGATCGGGCACGATGGCCATGACATCGGATGGCGTCATGATGGCGGTCGTGTGATCGGTTCCGAGATGCTTGGCGACGGCCTCGGCGTACGGGGATTCGTCGTAGTCGGGGTTATCCGAACCAATGGTGAAGGTCTTGGCCTTGGGTCCACCCGCACGCTGCATCAACGCCACGACGGTGGACGAATCGATGCCGCCCGACAAGAACGCCCCGAGCGGTACGTCGGAAATCTGCTGTTCGTCGATGACGTCGATGAGCAGGCGTTCGAGCTCATCGGTCAACTCCTGCGGCGAGGCACTGCGAAGGGGCGTGGCCAAGACATTGGCGGGGTCGAAATATGTGTGCTCCTCGCCGACGGGTTGTCCGACCCGACGGAGGTCAAAGGTGAGGAACGTGCCGGGGCGAACCTTGGAGGCGGCTTCGTAGATGGTGTCAGGCGACGGCACGTAGGAGTACTGCATGAACTGCGACAGCGCTGCGCGATTTACCTCGGTCGGCCACTTCGGGTGACAGCTCAGACTACGCAATTCCGATCCGAACAGCAGCAACCCATCGGCGAAACCAAAGTACAGCGGCTTCTCGCCGAAGCGGTCACGGGCCAGGTGCAATAGGCCCTCTTCGCGGTCGTGCACCGCAATGGCGAACATCCCCCGAGCCTTGGTCAGGGTAGCCTTGATGCCCCAACGCCCAATGCCTTCAAGCAGCACTTCGGTGTCGCCCGTACCACGGAACCGATGGCCGGTAGCGACGAGTTCGGCGCGCAATTCGTGCTGGTTATAGATCTCGCCGTTGAAAACAATGTGATGCCGACCACTGGCCGACACCATCGGCTGAGCACCGGTCGGCGTCAGGTCTTGGATGGCGAGGCGGCGGAAGCCGAAGGCGACTCCGGCTGGCGCGTCGATGTGATAGCCGACGTCGTCGGGTCCGCGATGGATCACGGCGTCGGTCATTTCGGTCAGCCAGGCCGTAAATTGTTCAACCCGCGTCTCACGCGCCGCGTCGATGATTCCTGTAATGCCACACATGCCGCTACGGCCTTTCCTGAGACGATGAATGCACTGCTAGCGCCGGGAAGCCTTGCCAACGAGATGATCGACGTGCTGACGCACAACATCGGCTCGCTCAAAATATTGTCGGCAGCGGGCCTGGCCGGCCAAACCCATGGCGCGACGCTCCTCAGGTCGCTCGATCAGTCGGGTCATGGCGCCCGCCAGCAAGCCGACGTCTCCAGCGGGGACCTTCAAACCGGTGACGCCCTCTTGTACTGCGTCCGCCGCTCCGGTGGCCGTGGTGGTAATCA
>JAYTVF010000215.1:0-1790 GCA_043744155.1 Acidimicrobiia bacterium
CGGTACCCAGAACCCTCTCGACTTTCAGGGCACCTACCCACTCCCCGAGGTGCAACTCGACCGGTTCGCCATGAAGCTCAGCCTGGGATACACCGACCGGGCGGCCGAATACGAGGTCATTTCCAACCGAGCCGCAGGCGACCCAGTACTCGGCCTGTCTCCAGTGGTGACCGAACCCCAATTGCAGCGTCTCATTCGCGCCATCCGAGACGTGACCGTGAGCGACAATTTGCAGCACTACGTCGTTGACATGGTGGTGGCCACCCGCGAGCATCCTGATCTGCGTTTGGGTGTCAGTACGCGCGGCACGTTGTTGCTGCTGGCCGTCGCTCGCGCCTACGCCGTTGGACGAGGTCGCAACTGGGTGAACCCCGACGATATCAAAGCCGTCGCCATTCCGGTGCTGGCCCACCGCCTGAGCATTGCCCCAGAGGCCGAGCTCGATGGGCTCACCGCTCTCGACGTGCTCGACAAGATCATTACGGCGACGCCCGTCCCACGATGAAGCGCATCCGACCGACGACCGGCGGCGTGGCACTGCTGATCGGCGTTGTCGCCCTGACGGTAGCTGCGGTCTGGTCTAGCTACCGAGAATTCCTCTTACTTGCCCTGATCGGCTTGATATTGCTGGTGTTCTCCTTCGTAATGCCCCGGTTTTCCTCCACGGTAGAGACCTCTCGGCGAGTGACCCGAGTGCTCGTGCAGCGTGGTGAACCGATCGACATGAAGCTCACGCTGAAGGCCGACCGACCGATTGCAACGCTCGCCATGACTGACCAGGTTGGCGGCGAGCGAGTGTCGTTCGAGGTGCCTGCTTTGCAGGCCGATGAGCAGCGAGAGGTGACCTACCAGATCCGGGCTGAGCACCGAGGGGTACACCGAGTCGGCCCGCTCGAGGAGGAGCGGCGCGACTCCTTCGACCTCACCGTGCGCAGCAGCAGCCATGACCTTATCGACCAGGTCATGGTCCACCCGGTCGTCCATAACCTCGGCCGATCCGAGAACGCATCGCTGCTTCTGCAACGCAACACCCCGTTTCGCTCCATAACCGATGACCCAAGCTCAGAGTTTCGCACCCTCCGGGAGTACCAGCCCGGCGACGACCCGCGCCTCATCCACTGGGCCAGTTCGGCGCGCACGGGCAACCTCGTCATTCGTGACTTCCTCGATCTCCGCCGACTGGCCCGCGTCATCGCCATCGAAACCAGCGAGGCCGTGCTCTCATCGGCCGAGTTCGAAGAAGCGGCAGAGATTGGATGCAGCCTGGCCTGCCAAGCATTGGAGTCCGGTCTGGTCACCATCGTGCGATCTACCGACCCCCAATCGTCCGCGACATGGGCCCCGTTACGGGCTCGGGCCGACGTTCTTACGACCTTTGCTCAGGTGCAGAGATCGACGGCGGCCACCACTCGAAATGATCGCCTCACCTCGATTGGTGGCCTTCCGTCTGGTCAGATTTACCTGATTACGGGGGCGCGATCACAGGTACTACCGCGACTGCTCGGCGGCCATGAGATGCGATCGAAGCTCATCGTCGTGCGACTCTCAAGCCAGCCGGCCCGGCTGCCTCGGCTGCCAGTGGCCTCGATCGACGTACGTTCCGGCGTTGAATTCGCCCGCAAATGGCGACGCGGTGATGCTGCGTGACCCGCCTTTCGATGCGCACCCTGGTGGTTGGAGCACTGCTTTCTGCGCTCACGTCGGCCCAGGCCAGAAAGATTTTCGACGACGCCTCGTGGCGGTTCTGGCTGCTCGCGACGAGCATGCTGTGCGCCGCAGTGGTGGTGGTG
>JAYTVF010000216.1:0-5722 GCA_043744155.1 Acidimicrobiia bacterium
GAGGACAGGCCCACCACACACGCGTGATCAGCCTGCGGCTCCCTCGGCCTTCGGTGCTTGCGCGGGGATCTGCACCGGGGCCGGAGTGAGGCCAAGCTCGGCCTTCATCTGGCTGAGGCGGCTCTGCGCCTCGATATCCGCGGTCGCGGTCTCTATCTCGATCATGTGGCTCTCGACCGAGGTGGAGTTCAGCTCGCTGGTGGCCTTGGCCTTGGCGTAGCGGGACTCGATTTTGGCCCTCACTTCGTCGAGTGTTGGCACGTCTTGACCGACGGTGGCATTCATCGAGGTCATGGCCGAGTTCATCTGCTCTTGCATCTTGGCCTGATCGAGCTGTGACAAGAGACGCTGGCGGTCGGCCAGCTTCTTTTGCAGCATTGTCGAGTTGGCCTGCACCGCAGCCTTGGCCTGGTCTGAAGCTTGGGTGGCCTGCAGCACCATGGACTTTTGATCCTCAACCGTCTTTTCCAACGTGATGAGCTTGTTGGCAAGCACCCCGGCGGTGGCGTTTAGCTCGGAGGCCTTCTTGGCGTCCCCGGCCTTCTCGGCGTCGGCCGCCATCATCAGGGCTTGGCGAGTATTGCCATTGACCTTGGCCATCTCGTCGAGCGAGCGGTTCAGAGCCATCTCGCCCTGCTTCTGACCGGCGATGACGTTGGCGGCCTGTTCGCGTAGACGTCGGTCCTGCTCCTGCGCCTCCTGGATGGCCTGCTCAATTTGAATCTTGGGGTCGGCACGATCATTGAAATCGCTGCCCAGCTTGGCGCCGATGTATTTCCACCACTTTTTGATCACCGATAACATGAACGGTGAGCCTATAGGCCCACCGGCGGTATCGTGCGCGAATGCGCTCAGCCGCGGCCGAGCGTGCGCACGCTTCGTAGCTCAGGTGCCTTCAAGAAGGCGAGAATGAAGAGGTAGACAAATGCGCCGACGCCAACACCTACCCCGACGCGAAGCACCGCCCCTGGTCCGGTATCGCTCCCGACGGACCGTGATGTGATCCAGGCGGCCTCACCGGTGACGATGGCGGCTAGGGCCAGACGCGCCAGGTTTCGCATCAGAGCCGCGAGCTGAATGCCGCCCATCTTGTTGTCGAGAGATTTCAGAGCGAGCAGCAGCGTCGCCGTGTAGGCAATAGTGACCGACCAGGCCAGTCCTGGCACACCAAAACGGCCGAACAGGGCGACGCCCACCACAATGTTGATGACGTTCTCCACCAGATTGAGCGCAAAAGGAGTGCGCGTATCGTTGTGAGCGTAGAAGCAGCGCAAAAGAAACAGATATCCGCCGATGGAGAAAAGCCCTACCGAAAATGCCGACAAGGTGGTCGCGAGCTGCACCGGTTGGGTCTTTTTGAAGAAGCCGTGCTCAAGCAGGATCGCTACGAGAGGACGAGCGAGCACACACATACCAGCGCCGGCTGGAAGTAAAAGGGCGGCCAAGATCCGCAGTCCCTGATGGAACCGCTCGACCAAGCGGGCCTTATCTCGGGCCAGACGAGCGCGGGCCAACTCTGGGCCGAACGTGGTTGTGACCGACATGGCCAGCAGGCCAATAGGTAGTTGCAAAAGCAAAAATGCCAGCACGTAAATCTGCCAGCCGGTGCGCGATTGGGCGAGCTGCGACATGACCCAAAGCGATACCTGGTTGGCCATGGTGTAGCCGACCGTCCACTTGGACAGCCGAATGACTCGCTGGACGGCCGGATGCCGCTTGTTCGGCCGAATCTTCAGACTGGCGCCAGCGGCCCGCAGCGCGGGTAGTAGCACGAGCGCCATGGCGACGATGCCAGCCGTCGAGGCGAGGCCGAGGGTGAACACGATGGTATTGGATGAGTGGGCGGCTTCGAACGTGCGGTCCGATTCCAGTTTCCCGCCGAGGCTGCCCAACACGAGAATGACCACGATGTTGTTGATGGCCGGCGCCCAAGCTGCCGCCCGGAATCGGCCGCGGGCATTCAGCAGAGCAGTAGCGAGAAACGTGACGCCGTAAAAGAAGATCTGCGGGAAGAGCAAGAAGCCGAAAAGGGTCGTGACGGAGCGATATTGACCAGCGTCGACGCCCTTGGGCGTCTTGAGTGTCGACAGTCGAATGATGAGCGGAGCCAGCAAGGTGGCCACCAGGGTGACGACAAAGATGGCTGACAATGCGGTACCGACGATGGCGTCGGTGGCCTGGCGATCCTTCTTGTCGGCGAACTCTGTGAACAATGGAATGAGGGTGGCGGTCAGCACCCCACCGATAACCAACTCGTAGAGCATGTTTGGCAGGTTGTTGGCGATGTTGAACGACTCGTTGAGCAACGAATCGATCAACGTGAAGAGCAAGATGGCGCGGACGAAGCCGGTGATCCGGGAAACCAACGTGCCGAGCGCGACCGTGGCGTTGGCTTTGAGGAGGTCTCCCGCCGTACTCACGAGCGAGGGTACGTCTGCGGTGCTGGAGGCAGCCCTGGGCCAAGGGAGGGGTTGGCGACGCCGTTGGTTTCGTCGAGAGCTTGACGAAGCGCTTCCATGTCCGAAACCATCACGTCGACATCTGAGCCGAGTCCTCCGACATCGGCGGCCCCCGTGACGGACAACTCGACGGCACGGGCGACCAATTCGTCAAGGCGCGCGTCAAGGGTGCGTAGATGGGTGCTGGCATCCTCGCGAACCTGTGAGAGCCGGGAAAACGAGGCCCACTGGGACTGCAGCGAGGCCACGGTGGCGTCACGTCCGGCATTGGCCGGCAGGTGTTGAGCCTGCTGCAGTTCGGCCTGAATCAGATTCGGATTCAACTCCCGCAACGCACCGTCGAGATCGTCACCTCGGCTGGCGACGCGCCACGCTTCTTCGATGCCAGTATTGATCCGCCCTCCTAGTTCAACGAGTCGATCGCGCAGGGGGCCAGGCCGCATGGCCTTTATGGTGCGGTCGTAGCGCAGCTTCGAGGCCTGCGCGGCGCCGACATATTGCCTCCATGGCTCGCTCAAGGTGAACGGGTCGATCTCGGGCCCTCGCTCTGATTTCGGCATCCCGAGCAGTACTCGGCCGGCCCAGGCCGCGGCGCCGAGCACCACCGCTGCGGCGATGGGTAAACCAGTGACGATGCCGACCGCGATGCCCGCCCCACCGGCGACGATGCTCAATGGTGACGTGATAGCCCGCGCCGTACGGCGGGTGTAGAACCGATCTCGAAACGACAACCTACGAGGCACCGCGTCAGGATAGACGCGAGCCGCTAGAAATTGGACACAACCGCGGTGAAGACCTGCTCGATGGTGGCCGGGTTGCTCGCGTCGTAGGCCGCGCCACGGGTGGCCTCCGCCAATTGGCGCAGAGTGGCCAGGTCGGCATCCTTGCCGTAGGCAATCGGAAAGAGCCGGATCGGCTTGCTAGATCCGCCCTCGGAACCAACCTGAAGGCTCTGGATGAGCTCGTTCAATTGCTGCACGTCGTCGGCGCGTTTGCCGTCATCGTTCTTACCGTCAGTGAGCAGCACGACGGCGTTGATCTTGGTCGGATCGAACCCGTCAGTCATCGCAGAGAACGAGGCTTTGGTGACGTCGTACAGCGGCGTGCCCTGCACCGGGCTGAGTCCATCGATCTTGCTGCGCAGGCCCTCTCGTTGCGGTCCGATCGGACCGACGCGTAATAGGTCGAGATAGGTGACGGCGGGATCCTTGGTGAGACCAGTGGAGAAAATGCGCAGGCCGACCTCGTCGTCGTCCTTGAACTGCTGCAGGGCGCTGATCGCGGCCCTTTTCGCGAGATCGAGCTTGGTATCGGGGCTGCCCGTCACGGCGGCCTCGCCCATCGAGCCTGACACGTCGATGACCATCATTACCCGGGCCGCCTTGCGTTGGGCCGCCCACGAATCGAGCACTTTGAGCATCACGCTCGGCGACGGTACGTCAAGCACTGCGGAGGGCTGACTGGGATCGACCCCGTTCTTGGCCTCAATAGGTGAACCAACGGCGACCGCAGGGTTGCCTGGGCGGAAACCGTATGTGAGCACCTTGGCCTGGTTATCGGGCGTTAGTACGAAGTCTCGGAACAGCGTCGCAGCCTGCTTTTGTTCGGCTGTGACCCAGGGGGCATCGAGAATGATGAACGGGTTGTCCGAATACAGCGTGCCCTCAGAGGGATAGATGGCCACCAGAGGTTCCCGAGGCGCTCGGGGCCGTTCGCCGGCGGCCAATTCACCGTCAGGGTTGCCGAGGTTGTAGTCGATGACACTCTTTTCCTCGACCGCCACCGCCGAGGCGTAGCTGAGCGCGCTGCCCCGCACATCGGCAGCGAACCAGTTGTTGAGGAAGGTCATTGTGATGTCGCCGTAGTGAACCACCGCCTTCTCGACGCTGGAGGCGAACTCGACGACGTCGGGACGGTCGAGGTCTTCGGTCGTCAGGTCACGTGTTTTGCCGGTGGCGGCGTAGTACTGCGCGACGGTGAAGTTCAGTCCGCTCGTTGAGAAGTTCGGGTTGGTCTTGCCCAACCGGAAGGGGCCCCACTCGGGATGCCCATACTTGGCCCATCCGTCGGTGTCGTTGGCCAACTGCACGATGTCCTTGAATCCGATGGGCTTGGCTGGGTAGCCCAGCACCGTGGCCATCTTGGCTGGCATGGCGATCACCAGCGGGGTGAGCATGAACGGCTTGCCCTCTGGCGCTAGCGTCTTGCCGGCGCGTTGATTGACGATGCCAGCCCATCCACTGGCCGCAGGGGACCAGACGACAGGCTGCGGCCCGTCGGTTGCGGCGTTGTTCCACCCGTTGATCAGCGCAGTCGTGGCCGCGCCAGACGACTTCTTGGAGATATGCACGGTCACGCAGGTCTTGCCGACCTTGGCCTGCTTGGAGTCGTTGAACGTCTTGGCCAGCTCACTGAGTACCGCGATCTTCTCCGAGCTGACCGCCATTTCGACGCCGATGCACTTGCCAGCGTCGAAGGTGGCAGCAGGGCCACCGGTGCCCGAGCCATTGGCGTTGCCTTTGCCTGAGCTGGCCGTTGATAGCGAGCAGCCGGCTAGAGCCAGCGCAGTCAGGCAAAGGAGGGCGGTACGGGTTTTCTTCATCGAATCACATCTCGCCAAAGTTGTTGGACGGCTTCCATGCCGACGGCGTCGGGCAAGCCACTTGCAGTAACGCCTGAGGTCCAGCCGTTCTTCCCGAGCGCTGCGGAAAGAGATGACACCAGATCCGCGGGGATCTTGCCAGATGTCACCATCACAACGACGCCCACCTGCGCTGCGGGTGTCGGCGTGATGGTGCTGACCCGTCCAGCGGCGGGTACGAGGGCGCCGATGGTGGCAACCATGTCGAAGCGGCTGCCGAGCACGATGGCGTTGAGCGGGTCAGAACTCGGGGGTTTGTTGGCGTTCTCGACCTGGTTGGTCCAGGTGCGAATCTCGTTGACGCTGAGGTCAGCGCTCGACAGATCGGTGCGCCCGGCGCGCCCGGCGAGTGCGGCGCCCAACGCGCTCAAACCGTCGGCGCTGGAGAGTGGATCGCGATGGCGAAATGTCACGTCTTGCCAACCCGCCTGCCCGCCGATTTCCTTCCACGGGCGGTTGACCTTCTCTCCGATGCATTTCCATGTCAGGGTGGGGCACGCCGCTTTGATGGTGGCAGTGCGATCAGCGGGCATGGCTAACACGACGGGCGAGCCGGCCAGCGGCTTTCGCTGGTCTACCGGCAGGGGCGGCAAGCTCGCCCGCGTTCGAGCTGCGTCGACCA
>JAYTVF010000217.1:0-1785 GCA_043744155.1 Acidimicrobiia bacterium
CCGGCCACGACCGCCCCGGTAGCCACCTCGACAACTCCCGCGTCGACGGCCGCCCTCAGCCCGAGCACGACCACCGGTACATCGACATCGGCCGCGGTGACCACATCGAGCACGTCAACCCAGGCCGGTTCGACCGCAACCGACGATCCCTTCTACGCCACGCCATCGGGGGGCCCTGGTTCCCCCGGTGCACTCATTCGATCTCGCCCCTTCACCGCGCCGGCCGGCCTGCAGGGCTGGACCATCCTGTACTGGTCCCGATCTGCAACCGGTAACCCGATCGCCGTTTCGGGCACCGTCATTGCCCCGACCGTCGCGGGCGCGCCGAGCGACCGTCGGGTGATCGCGTGGGCGCACGGAACGGTCGGTCTCGGCGATCAGTGTGCACCATCACACCACTTCGCCGACGGCACCGCCCCCGAACTGGCTTTCGCTCCGCTACTGACCCAAACTGCCGCCGTATTCGTGGCCACCGACTACGAAGGCCTCGGCACAACGGGCGACGCGGCCTACCTGGTCGGAAAGAGCGAAGGCCAAGGCGTGCTCGACGCTGCGCTCGCCGCCCAGCAGATGTCGATCGGCGTCACCCCGGCTTCATCAGTGCTGATCTGGGGCCATTCGCAGGGCGGCGGAGCGGCGGCGTTGGCGGCCGAATTGGCACCCACGTACTCCCCTGACCTCAAGGTTATCGGCGCCATGCTCGGGGCCCCTGCCGGCGAGTTGGGCACGGCGCAATTCACCGCAGATATCTCGGGTAGCACCCTGGCCTTCGGGCTACAGGCACTCGTCGGATTCAACGCGGCCTATCCCGATCTGGCGTTGGATAACTTTCTGACGCCCAAGGGCCGCGAGGTGGTCACCAAACTCCGCTCGAACTGCGGCGAAGACACTACGGTCGCCGGTGTTTCCGCCACTGATCTGGTGCTGCCAAGCCTCGCCTCTGCGCCTGCCTGGTCGCAGCGCCTCAACGAGAACAATCCGGCAGGCCGGGTAACCTCGGTACCGTTGTTCATCTATCACGGCGAGGCCGACACCACCGTGCCTGCGTCGGTGAGCGCCACCATCCTGGCCAAATACTGCAAGCTGGGCGTGACGGTAAGCCGCAAAGTATATCCGGGCAAGGGCCACGTCGATGTCATCGTGGCGGCCCTCACCGACCTGTTGGCCTTCGCCACCGCCCGCTGGGATGGGGTCAAACCGACCGACTCCTGCACCTGATCAACGCCGCCAGCACGAGGGCAGAGGGCGCGATATCCGGCGCAGGTGACCTCACAGACCGATGGAGTCGTGCACGGTCAGCGCAGCACACCGATGGAGTCGTGCTCGGTCAGCGCAGCACACCGAGGCTGTCGAACTGCCCGAGCAGCACCTCGTTGCTCGGGCCCTGCAGCCAGTCAAGCGCGGTGCGGTAGAGCGAACGGACGTCGATGGTTGGCTTGATATCCCCGTCGTCCACATTGGCGAGGTCGGTTCGCCCGATCAACCCACCGATGACCCCGGAACCTGCCAGAAAGTGCACGCCGGCCTTGCCATGATCGGTGCCGCCACTGCCGTTCTCTCTGGCCCGACGACCGAATTCCGAACTGGTCATCACCAGCGCCCGGTCGCCGAATCCGGCCGCATCCAAGCGATCAAAGAAGTGTTGTAGCCCCGTGGCCAAATCCTTCAACAGGGCCGCGTGGGTCACCAATTGGCCAGCATGCGTATCGAAACCGGTGGTCGAGATGTGGATCACCTTGGCCCCCTTTTTCGCCACAATCATCTCGGCAGCGGTGCCGAGTAAAT
>JAYTVF010000218.1:0-1783 GCA_043744155.1 Acidimicrobiia bacterium
GGGAGGCATCCGCATTGCCGTCGTTTTGCACATCGATGCGGTAGGTGATTTCATCGGCCGATTGCATGGCGATGGCCCCGCTGTAGTTCACCCCAAGGTCAGCGCCATACGGTGCGCTACCGCCTGGGTGGCCCCCGGGACGAAACACGGTTTTGACGCCCTTGACGATCTCAAGCTGCGGTTCCTTCCACACCACGTCACTGGAGGCGCGATATGGAAACACGCTGCCGCTCGAGTTCTTCGTTGACATCTTGAACAGGTTCGCCGTCAAGTCACCGGCCCGCTGCGCGTCGGGGGGAGCCGATAGGTAGGCAGCGAAGGTGACTTCGAATATCTCGGCCCCGTTGGCGACCGCGCCGATGGTCCAGGTCATTACAGCGGCATCGGCCGAGAGGGCCTCGGCCCCGACAGGCGGTGAATTGAGAACCGGATCGTTCGTCGTTGAGCCGGGCTGGCCAGCCGCGGGCAGCGTCACGGTGTTGGCCGCCGTCGGGCGCACCGACCCGCGGATGAACTGGAAGCCCGTCGGCAGGTAGTCGGCCAGCACGACCCCGTCGGCGTCAACGTCTTTGGGGAAACCGACGTGCAGCTTGAAGCATTCGACGTCGCCGGTGCCGAACACGTCGTTGGGCGGCGTCAGGTCGGGAAGATAGTTGGCCAGTGGGACGGCCGCGCAGACCGGTCCGGCGGCGGCGCCCGACACCGCGATGTTCGAGCCGGTGGCGAGCACACCGGTGCGCATCGCCACTCGCTTGGCCAGATCCGGCAAGACACCGGTGATGCCGGCAGTGGCATCATCAGCAATGGTCTGGCCGTCGGGCTGGGTGCCGGGGCTCGCACCAGCGAGCGTCTTCTTCGACTCGGTGCCGACCACGCTCGCGCCATTTGTCATGGCGTCGCCGTTGAGTACCGCGGCGGCGTCTGCGCCATTGTGGCGGTAGGTCGTGCGGATGCGGGACAAGAAGGTGATGGTGACGGTGTCGTCCGGGTTGAACAGGGCCAGACCCGGCACTGTCGTCTTGTTCCACTTGAGCGTGTAGCTCCCATTAGCCGGGTTCGCGCCGGTCGTGACTTCGGTGACCGAGGTAAATGGGGCGGCGACCGAGGCGCCACCGTTGACGGAAATCTTCGGCACATCGGCGGCGCTGTAGGCGCACTGCGCGTCGGCGGCCGGAGTGCGACCCAACGGGCACTGCCCGTCCGGCAAGTTGTCGGTAAGGGTGAGGTTGACGACTTGGCGGTACTCGGACACCTTCATCGTCAACACATTCGACACGGTGGTGCCTTGTACGACGGCGCCAGTGACAGACTTGGCCAGTGCCAGATCCTCAGCCTTGGCCGTATGCGTGGCTGCGTCGTATTGCGGATTGGTCGCCGGGGTCTTGAACGGTCCGCTGTAGACGCCAGAGGAATAGGTGCCATTCGCGACCGCCGGTTCGACGCCTGCTGGCCCCACCGAGATGGTCTCGTTGGTTTCCGGGCCGGTATTGTTGTCGATATTGGCACCCTGCTTGCCGCTGGCGACCGAAGGGGGCGCGCCGAAAGGTCGGTTCTCGAACAGCGGGATGCCGGCCGGATAGGTGATCGTTTCGATGCCGCTTGCGGGTAGTGACCCGGTGAACGTCCAACGCACATGGGTCGTTCCTGGTGGGTACACAGTGGCGACGTTGCCGAGCGGTGCGAGCACCGGTACGCCCGGATTGCCGACGGTCTCGACCTGCACGCTCGTAAGCGTGAGAGGGCCGACGTAGGTGCATGCGCTGGTGGCGAGTGGACCCGACCC